>JBOHSC010000277.1:0-3083 GCA_050733115.1 Gemmatimonadales bacterium | reverse complement strand
CATCAGCAGCGCCTCGACCCGCCTGGCGGTGGAGCGCTCGCTCAGCAGCCGCTGCTTGACCGCTGCATCGCACTCGGCGCCGGCCGCCGCGTGATACGAGAGACTCACCGGGTCGGCGGGGAGCTCGACTTCTTCGGGCTCCACGTCGTTCAGATGCCTCAGGAGCTCCTGATAGTGGAGATACACCTCGCGCAGCCGCTCGGTGCGGTCGGCGGGAGGGGTGCTGTCCGCGTCGTCGTCGAACGTCTCGACCGCCGCCACGTAGTACGGGGCCGGGTCGGGCAGCAGGCGGCTCACGACGAACCGGAGGCCGCCGAGCACCACGATGTTGGAGCGGCCATCGGGAAGCTCCTGGTTCACCCGTATCTCCGCGGTGCAACCGACCGCACCCGCTTCGGGCGCTTCCTCGTCGCGGCCGGGCAGCGTCATGCCGAATTGCCGGTCGCCGGCAAGGCAATCGGCCAGCATGCGGCGGTAGCGCGGCTCGAAGATATGGAGCGGGAGCGTCGTGCCGGGGAAAAGGACAACGGAGAGGGGGAAGAGAGGGAGGCGAGGGAGCATAAGGGGAAAGATAGCGGCGAGCTGCAGGCGGCGGGGCGAATCAACGTGTCATCCCGAGCGAACCGAGGGATCCTCTCGACTGGAGAAGATCCCTCGGTTCACTCGGGATGACCGGCGCTCACTCGGGATGACCGGCGACGCCTACGCCGCTCCCCAGAACCCTCTCAGCGCCCGGACGTCGGGGCTGTCGCGGAGCTTCTCGAAGGCGCGCTCGCGAATCTGGCGGATCCGCTCGCGGGTCACGCCGAGGAGCGCCCCGATCTTCTCGAGCGTCAGCGCCTCGGAGCCTTCCTCGAGACCGTAGTAGAGCGAGAGGATCTTCCGCTCGCGCGGCGTCAGATGCCGCTGGAAGATGCGATCGATGAACTCCCGCTGGAGGCGGGTGTCGGTCATGTCCTCGATTTCGCCGCCGCCGGTGCCGGCCACGCGCTCACCGAAGGTGCTGGCGCCCCGATCCTGCCGCTCGACGGGCGCGTCGAGCGAGACCTCGGTGGAAGTCATGCGGCGGGCGGAGCGGATGTTCTCGATGGTGTCGTTCAGTGCGGTGGCGATTTCGGCGTCGGTGGGCTCCCGGCCGAGCTCTTGAGCCAGGAAGCTCTGGGCTCGCGACATTCGCACGAGCGCGGAATTCTGATTCAGCGGGATGCGCACGCTGCGGGTTTGCTCGGCGAGCGCCTTGAGCACGGCCTGGCGCACCCACCACACCGCGTAGGAGATGAACTTCACCCCGTGGTCGGGATCGAACTTCTTGACCGCCTTGAGCAGTCCCTCATTGCCGATCGCGACGAGCTCGGAGAGGTCGAGCCCGTGCCCCTGGTACTTCTTCACGTACGAGATCACGAACCGGAGGTTCGCGGTGACCAGCCGTTCCGCCGCGATCTCGTCGCCGGCGAGCGCCCGACGGGCGAGGCGTTTTTCCTCCTCCGGGTCGGAGATCATGGGAAGCTTCTGGATGTCGAGGAGATACTGGTCGAAGGAACCGGACGGGGCAGAACGCAGCAACGCGCGAGCTTTCCCGGTGCGAACACGGACATGGGCCATAGTCAACCCCAAGATGGTTGAAAAGGACTGCTCTAATTGTCGGGCGCGGCGACCAGAACAGATGGCGAGAGGAGAAGCGAATATAGGAATGGGGTGGGGCGCGGTCAAGCAAAAAAAACTATCCACATCACAAATTATTCAATCATAAATGGTTCCGGTTTTTCTCCACCCTCCTCCACAAAATGCGATGTTGACAAGTGTTGATTAGTCTCGTATCACACTGTTATAGCATGCTTTACGATATGGCAGCGAGGGCAGCCCTGATCTCACTCGCGTCCGCCGGACGAGTCCAGCCACCAGTTGTGGATATGCACCCGATTGCACTCGGTAAGGCGAAGTGGATGTGGGTCATACGATTCTTCTTGTCCTGCCCCATTGCCGCCAGAAGTTGTTCCGGAGAAGGCGAATTCGCGAGTCGCAGTGGGAGACCGAAGCGTTCGAGAAGCGACCCGAGCCGCCCACTCGTACCCGGGGTAGCCACGCCCAGCCGCTCGGCCAGGATGCACTCGGCCACCAGTCCCATCGCCACTGCCTCGCCGTGGGGAACGGCGTAAGCCGTGGCCTGCTCCAGGGCGTGGGCCACGGTGTGGCCGGCGTTGAGTATCGCGCGCCGCCCCCCTTCGCGCTCGTCGTCGCTCACCACCTCCGCCTTGATCTCCACGCTGCGCCGGACCAGCCGGGTGAGTGCCTCCTCCTCCCGGCGCAGGAGCGCATCGGCCTCGCGCTCCATCCACTCGAAGTACTCCCGGTCGGCGATGAGCCCGTGCTTCACCGCTTCGGCCAGGCCGCCCCGGTACTCTCGCTCGGGCAGCGTCCGCAGCACCCGCGGGTCGGCGACCACGGCGGCGGGCGGGTGAAAGGCGCCGACGAGGTTCTTGCCGTGCGGGGTGTCCACCGCCGTCTTTCCGCCGACGGAGGCGTCGAGCATGGCGAGCAACGAGGTGGGCACCTGGAGATAGGGAAGGCCGCGAAGGTAGGTGGCCGCCACGAACCCGGCGAGATCGCCGGCCACGCCGCCACCGAGCGCGATGATCCCGCCATCCCGGCCCACGCCCCGCTGGAGGAGGAGGTCGGTGAGTCGGGCCCACTCCTCCCGAGTCTTGGAGCCCTCGCCGGCGGGGAAAGTGATGGCCTCGCCCTGCCAGGGTGGGCGGCCGAGACTGCCCGACTGGAGCAGGTCGAAGACCGTGGCGTCGGCCATGAGGGTGAGGGGGCCCGAGCCCAGGTGATCGGCCGCGAGTTGCTCCAGGCGCCCCAGCACGCCCGGCTCGACGTGGACGGGGTACCGCCCCAGCGCGTGGGTGACGATGACCGCTGCCGGGCCTACCACGTCACGTCGCCCACGCCTGCGCGGTGGTTGGCCAGGCGGGCCAGGGTGAAGAGGAGGTCGGAGAGTCGGTTGAGGTAGGTGAGAAAGAGTCCCGGCACTGCGTCCTCTCGCGCCAGGCTCACCACGCTTCGCTCGGCGCGGCGGCACACCG
>JBOHSC010000276.1:0-3723 GCA_050733115.1 Gemmatimonadales bacterium | reverse complement strand
GTCGGTGGGATACGGGCTGGTGAAGCGGATTCGCCTGATGCCATCGACCCCGCCTACGCCCTCGAGCAGGTGGGCGAAATCGTGCCGGCCATCGTGATAGCTGTTGACCGTTTGCCCGAGCAAGGTGACTTCGGTGGTGCCTCCCGCGGCCAGTGACGCGCACTCGGCCACGACATCTTCCAGCCGGCGGCTCCGCTCGGGACCACGGGTAGTTGGAACGATGCAGAAAGTGCAGCGGTAATCGCAACCGCGCTGTACCGTGACGAAAGCCGTGGGTCCCGATTCACGCACGGCGGGAACGTCCTCGTAGTGTTCCCAGCTCCGGAAGCCGGTGTCGGACACCCGCTGGCCCTGCGTGGCGAGCGCGATGATGTCGGGAAGGCTGCGGTAGGCGTCCGGCCCGACCACGAGATCGACCTTCGGCACCTGCTCCAGCAGGGCCGGGCCGAGCCGCTGCGCCATGCATCCGACGACACCCAGCACGGTGCCGGCCCGTTTGTGGCGCTGAAGCTCTCCCATGCGGCCTATCACCCGTTGCTCGGCGTTGTCACGCACAGCGCAGGTGTTCACCAGCATCACGTCGGCGCCGGCGGGCTCGTCGGTGCGCACGTACCCGTCCCGGCCCAGCACCCCGAAGAGGATTTCCGAGTCGGCGACGTTCATCTGGCAACCGTAAGTCTCGATGTACAGGCGCTTGGGCATTGGACAGTGATGGTGGAGTGAAAAGGGAGAAGAGGGAAAGGTAATCATCCAAAACGGTCCCCGTTACCGGTGGGGCACCGGTCGCCCTTCCCTCCCCTTGTCCCTTCGTTCCTTCTCGTAGTTACGGCCTCACCATTACACCCACCGTGATCAGGAACGCCCGCTCCTTGTACGAGCCCACGGAGCGCCACAGATGCTCGAGGGCCAGATCGATGCCCGCCCGTTGCTGGGCAAAGCGGACGCCGCTGCCCACCGACAGGCCGAACTCCTTGGGCTGCTCGCCGGGGATCAACGGGAACGGGAGGGTGCCGTAGTGCGCCCCGAAGCGGATCGGGCGTCGGTTCGGGCGCCGCAGATCAGGGATGAGTTCTCCGCCAACGGCGACCTGGAACGTGTTATTGGCACCGGTGCCTCCCTGCGACAGAAGATCGATGTCGGCATCGGACCACGTGCGGTAGATCACGTTGCCGGCGAGGTCGAGCGCCCCACTGGGCTTCCAGCGCATTCCGAACCCGAAGCTGTACGGGAGGTCCACCGAGGCGACTCGCGCGGAGTCGCGATCGACGTCGGCATGGCCGTCCGTTCTGGCCATTGCCGCCATCGCGAAGTTGGGCCCGAAGTTGCGAATCACGCCGAGGTCGAACCCGACACCGGCGTAGGAGATTTCCGAGGTCTGCCTCGCCGTCTGGTAGCTGGGGTCGGCAAAGGCGCGCACGGAGGTGATGCGGTTGGAGCCGGTAAGGACGTGAATCGATCCCCCGAACACCCAGCTGTCGTGAACCTTGTACGAGCCGGCGAAGCGGAGATCGCTGATTCCCCCCCGCGACGCGAAGGTGTCGCTCACCGGCACCGCTACCCCCCGAAGTGCTATCGTGTCGCCGGTGACGAGCGTGAAATCGCGGGTCGTGTAGCTCGAGAAGCTGACACCCAGCGCGAGAGGCAGCTTCTTGAGCGGCCCGGCCACGGCGAGCTGGGGAAAGCGCGTGTCGCGCGCCGACTGGGAGCCGGCCGGATTCTCCACGTGCCGATAATCCTGCACGCCGGTAAATGTCGCCGTGAGCGTGGGAAGCGCCGACAGGGAAGCCGGATTCAGGCTCGATTCGGGATCGAAGAGTCCGAAGGCTCCCCCACTCCCCGTCGCGTGCGCCGAGAGCGCGCGGCCTGGATACCCGAGGCCGCGGACGCCGAATTGTGACGACTGGGCGGCCACCAACCCCGGCACCAGCGTGCAGAGTGAGACCATCAGGACTGGGCGCACTCAGGGACTCTCGAAGGGGAAGGACAGCAGGTACGTGATCCGGAGGTGCGCCGCGCCCACCGGTGATTGCGGACTGGTGGACCCGAAGAGTGTCCTGGTGAACGACGCCCCCTCCGGTCTCAGCTGAATCGACACTTCCTGCGGCCGTTCGGACGACGCCTGCCAGAGCTGCACCATGCGGGTGACGTCGATCCTCACCGTGTCGGCGCTCCCGGTGACCAGGGTGTCCTGGGTGATGAGCAGCGGATCGCCGGTGAGCGGAGACTTGGGGCCGAGATCCGACAGAACGGCACTCGTCACCAGCAGCGCCGGATCGGTGGGCAGCCCGGGGATCGGGGTCGCCGGAATCATCTCGAGGGTGGCGCGGACAACGGTCCCGGAATCCAGGATCCGCACCGGGAGGTCGAACCGGACGAAAGCGCGGGAAGAAGGCTCGCCGCCGATCAATAGCGTGCCCGGCGGCGCAACGTAGGGTGTCTGGGTGACGAAGTTGTTCGCCTGCGCCGCCCGGCTCAGCGACTGATGGACGATCGACGTGGTCGTGTCGGGGACGTCGACGGTCGCGTAGGTGGTGAAGCTGGCCGCGCTTCCCGCCGCAAGCGACCCCACCCGGATTCCGGTGGGGCTGCCGGCGGCAATCTTCAAGCCGATCGTGAGAACACCACCGGTGCCGACGGGTATCGCAACCCGATCGGCGTCGGCGCCGCGCAGAACGGTGAAGAGCGCACCCGAATGGACCGAATCGGGCACCGTGATGCTGTCGATCAGCACAGACTGAACGAGCTGTGGATCGACGCCGGCAAACGTGGCGGTGTCCGGCAGGAGATCGGCGGGTAGGCGGTAGAGATAGATCTTGAGGCCGGTCACGAGCGTGTCGCGCGCCACGAGGTTGAGGCCGAGCTGCACCGAATCGACGGCGTAGGCTCGGGCCGTGTCGCGCACCGAAATCGAATCGAAGCGGGAGGCAAAGCGATAGATCGCACGGTCTTCTGACGCCGGGAGCCCGTTCGACGTGAGCAACGCCAGCCCTGCCCCGGGGGCGACGTACCCCTGCACGCTCTCATCGCCGCCTGTCCTGGCGGAGATGACCGTGTCATACACCACCGGCGTGCCGCCAGGGCAGAGCTCGGGACACTGACCGGGCGTGGTGAGATGTTCCTCGCACGACAGCACACCCGCCGCAAGTACCGCGACGCCCGCGGTCCAACGCAGCCCTCGGATCACAGCAGTTGCTCTTTGCCGAATGCCGCCGGAAGCAGTTGCGCGATCGTCCAGGACACCGAGCGCGTCGGCCCCACGCCGTCCACCTTCAGCTCCGGCCCGAATTCGGCCAGCACCTGGCGGCAGGCACCGCAGGGTGCGGCCGGCGGATCGACGTCGGAAACCACCACCGCGCGCCGGAATCGCAGAGCGCCGGCGCTCACCGCCGCGCAGATGGCCGCACGCTCGGCGCAGATCGTGAGCCCGTAGGAGGCGTTCTCGACGTTGCAGCCGGTGTAGACCGTGCCGTCCTCCGCCTCGAGGGCGCAGCCGACATGGAATTTCGAGTAGGGGGCGTAAGCCCGGCGCTGGACGGCCCGCGCCGCGGCCACAAGCGGATCAGTCACTCCATACCTCAGATAGGAACGAGGTGCCGGCCGGCAGCGCCGGCACACCGAGAAATTCCGCCACTGTCTGGCCGACGTCGGCGTAGGTGGATCGTCTGCCCAACAATGCCGGACGGATCCGGGGGCCCAGGACGAGCAGGGGAACAACTTCCCGCG
>JBOHSC010000275.1:0-2347 GCA_050733115.1 Gemmatimonadales bacterium | reverse complement strand
CCACTGTTACCCCCACCCGCGTGGTGTCCCCCGGTTTGACCATCACCCGGGTCCCCAGCGGCATGAAAAGATCCACTCGCGAGCCGAACCGGATCATGCCCATTCGTTCGGTCTGGTTGACTGCCGTTCCCACCTGATGATCCGTGATGATGCGCCGGGCGATGAGCCCCGCGATCTGCCGGATGAGGAGCTTGCCATGCTCGGTGGCGAGCCCGATGGTCGACTGCTCATTGACGAGGCTGGCCTTCTCGACCGCCGCGTGCCCGAACCGGCCCGGATTGTAATGGCGGTAGGTCACCATACCGTCGGCCGGGTAGCGATTGACGTGGCAGTCGAAGACACTCATGAAAATCGAAACCCGCACGACCCGGTCGCAGAAGAAGGCCGGCTCGTCGGTCTCGACTACGCCGACGACCTCGCCGTCCGCCGGCGCGACGATCAGATTGGCGCCTCGGGTCCAAAGCCGCTCCGGATCGCGGAAGAAGGCGACGACCCAGACGGCGAGCGGCGCCCAGAGCGCCGCCGCGACCCACCATCCGACGCTTCCGGTGCGCGCCGCCGTCACCACGAGCGCAGCCGCGATGACCCACGCCCCGACGATGAACGGCCGGCCTTCGGGGGCAGTGCGGATCACGTGCCGGCTCCGAGCTCGCGGCCGGTCAGCAACCGATACGCCTCGAGGTAGCGCCGGCTCGTGGCTTCGACCACTTCGGGCGGAAGGGTGGGCGGGGGCGCCTCGCCGTTCCACTTACCCTCCGACCGGAGGACGGCCAGATGGTCGCGGAGGGGCTGCTTGTCGAAGCTGGGCTGGCTGTGTCCCGGCTCGTAGCGGGCGGCCGGCCAGAAACGCGAGCTGTCGGGGGTCAGCACCTCGTCGATGAGCCGGAGGGTGCCCTGGTCGTCACGGCCGAACTCGAATTTGGTGTCGGCGATGATGATTCCCCGGGTGGCGGCGTGGTCGCGCCCGGCGCGATAGATCGCGAAGCTCGCCTCTCTGAGATCAAGAGCGACCTGCTCGCCGAGCGCGGAGGCGACATGGGCGAAGGTGACGTTCTCATCATGTCCCGATTCCGCCTTGGTGGCGGGGGAGAAGAGCGGCGACTCGAGGCGGCCACTCTCCCTGAGTCCGGGCGGCATCGGCTCGCCCGCCAGCGTGCCCGACTTCCGGTATTCGGCCCAGGCCGATCCCGAGAGATACCCGCGCACGACGCACTCGAAGGTGACCGGCTCCGTCCGGCGTACGAGCATTCCTCTGCCGGCCATCTCCGCCGCGTGCGGCCGGAGCGACGGAATCCTTCTCAGGATTTCGTCGCTGTCGGCGGTGACGAAGTGGGAAGGGAAGACTGCGCCGAGCCGCTCGAACCAGAAGGCGCTCATCTGCGTGAGCACCGCCCCCTTTCGGGGGATCGGCTCCCGCAAGACGATGTCGAAGGCGCTCACCCGGTCGCTGGCTACAAGCAGCAGATGTCCCGTGTCCACCTCGTACACCTCGCGCACCTTGCCACGCCGCAGGAGAGGGAGAGGGAGCCGGCTTTCGGCGAGTGCGGTCATACCCGCACCTCCGCGGCGCCGGCCTCGGCCGCGAATGGGCGTGACCGCTCGAGCAACGGACGCAGGTACTCCTCGATGAACTCACCGACCTGCCGGCCCGCGCGGCCGGTATAGAGGGCAGGGTCGAGCTCGGCACGGAGATTTTCCACCGGCACGCCGCGGAAGGCCGGATCGCGAGTGAGTCGATCGAGCAGGTCGTTCCGCGCGCCCCCGCTCACTGCCTCGGCCACGGCGAGGCTGTGGTGGCGGATCACTTCGTGCAGCGCCTGGCGATCGCCGCCCGCGCCGACACCGAGCATGAGGAGGCGCTCGGTGACCATGAACGGCATCTGCTCGTCGACGTGGCGCCTGATGACTTCCTCCCGGACTTCGATTCCCGCGGCGATGTTGGCGGCGAGCACCAGGATGGCGTCGGTGCCGAGAAAGGCCTCCGGGAGTGTGAGCCGGCGATTGGCGCTGTCGTCGAGGGTGCGCTCGAGCCATTGGCTCGCGGCGGTGTGCGGACCGTTGGCCTGGAGCGAGATGACGAATCTCGCGATTCCGGCGATTCGCTCCGCGCGCATCGGGTTTCGCTTGTAGGCCATGGCGCTGGAGCCGATCTGCTCCGACTCGAACGGCTCCAGCAGCTCGCCTTCGTGCTGCAGCAGCCGGAGGTCGCCGGCCATCTTGGAGGCCGATTGCGCCACGCCGCTCAGCACGTCGAGCACCATGCTGTCGGCTTTGCGCGGATAGGTCTGGCCCGTCACCGCGAACTGCCCGGCAAAGCCCAGTTTGCCCGTGACCCGCCGCTCGAGCT
>JBOHSC010000274.1:0-2354 GCA_050733115.1 Gemmatimonadales bacterium | reverse complement strand
CGACGGCTCCATCCATCAGTACCGTCCCGCAGAACCGGAGACGTTTCAGCTCACTTATTACCACATCAACGACATCAGGGTCAAGAACGTCTTCGACGAGCTCGAGCGGAATACCAGCGAGGCCGTGCGGGGAGACCGCGAGATGAGCACCTGCGAGATGATCTCGGTCATCCACGACGCCCGAAAGGACCAGGACGGCGCGGAACGTGACCGGCGCGAGCTGCTTCTCTCCGACCTGCGGAACCTGCTGGCGCTGCCCCCACTCCCGCCACTCGCGGCCCCCGATACCACCGTGAAGCTCCCTCGCTACTGTCACTGGCTCGAGTCGGTACAGGGAGCGGTCGTCCCCAGACCGGCCGAAGCCCAAACGCCCGAACAAACCCCCGGGCAGGGAGCCGCACAGGCCCCCGGTCCAAAGGGACTGCCCAAGCCCCTGCCGAGCTCGATCCAGACCTTTTCACAGCGGCCCACGCCGGCACCCACGGGGCGGATTCAGCTCTCCAACTGGTCGCAGGTGGCCACCGCCTTGGACCGGGTGAACGACGCCGATCATCGGGCCGATCGCTTCGAGGTCGAGGTCCACAAGAAGTGGGCGATCAGCATGGCCTGCGTTTCGTTCGTGATCATCGGGATCGTCATGGCGCTGAGGTTCCCCCGCGGCGGCATCGGCCTCGTGATCGGGGGCGGTCTCCTCATCTTCTCGATCCACTACGTTGGCCTCACCGCCGGCGAGAGCCTGGCCGATCGCGGACTGGTCTCCCCGTGGCTGGCCATGTGGGCGCCGAACATCGCCCTCACCATCCTGGGCCTGATCGGCCTCCTCAGGGTGAGCCGGGAGAGCGGCTCCACCCGGGGTGGCGACTTCCAGGAAGTGGTCGACGCGATCCGGCACATCTTCCGGCGCCGCCGCGCCGCGCAGGGCTGACCGCGCATGCTCGGCGTCATGACCCTCGACCGGTACGTCGTCGGGAGCTGGCTCAGGATCTTCATCTTGACGGCACTCGGCTTTCCCATCGTGTCGATCCTCATCAATCTGACCGACACGCTCAACCGGCTGCTCGACCGCGGCCTCACCATGCGGGAGATCGCGTTCAGCTACGTCTATTCGATCCCCGAGAACGCCTTTCTCGTCATGCCGGCGGCGGTGCTCTTCGCCACCGTCTTCACCGTGGGCGCGATGGGACGTCACTCCGAGCTCACCGCCGCCAAGGCCGGCGGGCTCAGCTTCTACCGATTGATGCTGCCTATCTTCGCGGTATCGGCGGCGGCCTCGGTGCTCGCCTTCGGCGTGGGCGAGCTCGCTCCCGGCGCCACCTCTCGCCAGCTCGAGCTCCAGAAGGCCAAGCAGAGCCGGCCCACGAGGTCGCGGTTCAACTTCGTCTACCGCGGCGACGCCGGCTGGGTTTACACCATCCGGTCGCTGGACGTCAGCACTCGGCAACTCAAGCAGGTGCTCTTCGAGCGGCAGGGGTCGAGCGCGTCGTATCCCGATCTCATCATCACCGCCGACAGCGCCGGCTACGACGACTCCCTCCACAGCTGGCGCATCCGGAACGGCTCGAGCCGGGTGATCATCGATCCCGACAATCAGGCGATGTTCGGATTCAAGAGCATGCGCCTTCGCGACCTGAAGCAGTCTCCCGCCGATCTGCTCGCCGAGCCGAAGGCGCCCGATGAGATGCGCTACGCCGAGCTGGGGCGGTACATCGACGCGCTCAAGCGTTCGGGAAACGATGCCAACAAGCTGATCGTGGAGCAGGCCCTCAAGCTCGCGCTCCCCGCCACCTGCATCATCATCGCCCTCTTCGGCGCGCCCCTGGCGGTGACCACCCCTCGCGCCGGAGCGGCCGTGGGCATGGCGATCAGCCTTGCCACCACGGTACTCTTTCTTCTCATCACCCAGATCATGAAGGCGGTGGGAGCGGGAGGAGTGATCGACCCGACAGTGGCCGCCTGGCTGCCCAACGCTCTTTTTCTGCTCGCGGGGCTGGTGCTCCTCTCGAAGGTTCGGACGTAGTTCCCCGGCATCTCCGTTATATTTGGAGAACTATGTCTTCCCCCCGCCCCGTGATCGTGGGAACCGGGATCGCCGGCCTGTGGACGGCCTGGCGTCTGGCTTCCGAGGGGCAATCCGCGGTACTCGTCACCAAGGAATCGCTCGCCGACAGCGCCAGCTCCTGGGCCCAGGGCGGCATCGCCGTGGCGCTCGGGCCGGGCGATAGCCCCAGCCAGCAC
Organism: Gemmatimonadales bacterium; assembly: GCA_050733115.1. Lineage (GTDB taxonomy): Bacteria > Gemmatimonadota > Gemmatimonadetes > Gemmatimonadales > GWC2-71-9 > CAVVWJ01. The sequence goes on along the minus strand of JBOHSC010000274.1, from coordinate 119 downwards.
GCCGCAGACACCCTCGCAGCCAGCGATGGCCTGGCCGACCCCGAAGCCGTAAGAATTCTCACAAGTGAAGGCCCTGACAGGATTTACGAGCTGCTTGCGCTGGGCGCCGTGTTCGACCG
>JBOHSC010000273.1:0-2734 GCA_050733115.1 Gemmatimonadales bacterium | reverse complement strand
GCTCTGGCCGTACTGGTAAAGCCCGTTTCCGTTTCCCTTGTCGGGAAGGATGTGCAGGGGCGGGCTATCGAGGTTGTCGGGACCCACCGCCGGTGGATGGTTGAGCGCGGACTCCGACGCCGCGTAGTGTCCTTTCGGCGCGAAATATCCCGCCACGTAGGTCGTTCCAGCCTGAATCGCCACCGGGCTCGGGAAGGTGACCTGCTGCCAGCCCGAGGCGGTCTCGCCACCGAAGGTCGCCTGCGCCAGCAGGGTTCCGGTGCTGCTCCAAAGGCTGCCGACGTGGGTGCCGGTGTTGGCCGCCGACTTGTAGAAGCGGATGCCGGTGATCTGGCCGGCGACGTCGCTGCGGAACTTGACGCCGAGCTCGAGCGAGCTGCCATCGCCGGCGTCGGGCACCGGCGGCACGGTTTCTCCGAAGACCGAGCAGGGGCACGAAACGGTCACCGTCTTGCCCGCGCTGGGCCCGCCGATGTTCCCTGAATCGTCGATGGCGCGAGCCTCGACCGTCGCCGACGGACTGCCATGGACGCTCCATGCATATGTCCACGAGCTGGTTCCGCTGGCGGCATGCCAGGTGGAGCCTCCATCGGTGGAGACTTCGACCGCGGCGACGACGCCACCGGCATCGGAAGCCGTGCCGGAGATCGTCACCGTTTTACCGTCAGACAGGTTCGCGCCTGCAGCTGGCGAGCTCACGGTCGCGCTCGGCGGCGTGGTGTCCGTCGACCCCGGGGTGGCGATCAGACCGGACTCGAGCGTCGCCGGCTGGGCGCCCATGTCCGCCATCAGGTTGACGGTCGCCTGTTGCATCGTCGGATCGGGGTCGGTGCCGACTTCCGGCCCGCTGCGACTCCAGGCGTTGGTGACGTCGAGGCCCCAGGACCACTGCACCGTGCCGGCGCCGAAGACCAGCGCCCCGCTCGGTGCCCGGTAAAGCGAGAGGCTATGGGTCTCGGTCGCGCCATCCGCGACCCCTGTGCCGTAGTCCGTAAACGACTGAACTCCGCTAACGGTCGTCGACGACAGCGGGAAGCGACCAGTGGGCCGGAAGCCGTTGTCGGGATTTACATCCCACTCGTATCCCAGCGTCCCCGTTTCCGGGGCCAGCGTCAGCGTTTGCGACGGGCTCAGTTTCGACACTGCGGTGTTCCGCCAGAAGCGGAGTTTGCCGAAGGTGCCCGGCACCTCTATGTCCGCCGTGCCCGAGTTGACCATGAAGAGCTGCCCGGTGAGGTTGTTCTCGGGGCGGCCGGCATCACCCGGCGGGCTGAAGCGCGGGTCGCGCCAGGTGCCCGTGGTCACGCTGGGACCGAGCGGATCCACCGGTTCGGCGAAGTGGGTGTCCTTGTAGTCGACGAGGGTGCGGTAGGGCGTGTTCGAGCCGTCCGAGCTGTTCGCCCAGCGGGTCTTCCAGAACAGCTCATTGCCGCTGAAGAAGGCGAGGCTCACCCCCGCGCTCCGGGCCGCTTCGACGCTCTGGCGCTCCCCGCCCGACCAGTACTCGTCGTGGCCGCTGGAGATGAAGACCTTGTGGTTTTTCAGCAGGGAGCTGCTGCCGTCGATGTCGTGCTGGGAGACGTAGCTCAGGTCATAGCCGTTGCGCTCGAGGAAGCGGATCAGCTGGTATTCGGCGTAGAGCGGGCCCGAGAACCCGTTGTCGGTGGCCAGCGTCCCGTCGAACGGGCGGTTGTAGGACACCGCGTAGGCGGCCTTGTAGCCGCCTGGATTGCCGCTCGGACAGGAGACCGTGCAGGTATAGAGGCTGTTGCCGCCGTAGGCGTTGTATGCCTGCCAGGTCGAGTCGGAGGTCTTGACCACGATGTCCGAGTGGCTCGAGTCGTCGGGCACGACGAAGAAGATCTGGCTGTCGCCGCCGGTGTCGTTGCGGACGAGGTGGGCCATGTAGAGGCCGGACACCGCATCGCTCGGCACCGTCCAAGATGCCGAGACGCCCCAGTTGCCGCATTCGATCAGGCCGGTGGAGCTGGTAGCCGTGCAGCTGGGCTGTTTTTGCGGCAACGAAGCCGAGGGTTTGATGTTCGAGGCGACTATGCGAGCGCCATCGCCTTCGTAGTAGCCGAGGCGCAGGATGTCGATGTGGTACGAGCTCGCCGGGGTGCTGATCTTGAAATCGATTTTCTGTCCGAGATTGACGCTCATCGAGGTGGCGAAGCCCTGGATAGAGGTGTCGCCGATGCCGCTTACCTGCCAATCGGACGGCGAGTCGCCCGGCTTGGTGTTCTCACAGGCGACCTTGTTGACCACCGGCGCCGCGCACGGGTCGACCGGCGCCGCCGAGCCGCTTTGCGCGCCAATGGCCGCAGCGAGGAGAAGAGCCATCGCCAAGATCAGACCCGCCGCCGGGCGCAGAGTTCTCATTCCTAATACGCAACGACCTGCCGCGAACCAGCTTGCACGCCTCCAGTACTAAATTTGGTGGATATAGACGCTCTCTACGAAAGGACGCATCGATGCTGTCCTGGCTCGCCAAGAGGATGATCGCCCGCAACATGGCCAAGGCAAGCGCAGGGGAGCTGGGACCGACCCTGCGCATGGACGCCGAGGACGTCCGCTTCACCTTCCCCGGCGACAGCTCCTGGGGCGGTGAGTACAAAGGCAAGGCCGAGCTCGAACCATGGCTGCGGAGGTTCGCCGAGGTTGGCATCCAGATCCACCCGGACGAGGTTGTGCTCAAGGGCTTCCCCTGGAAGCAGACGATCTGCATCCGCGG
>JBOHSC010000272.1:0-3038 GCA_050733115.1 Gemmatimonadales bacterium | reverse complement strand
GTTCCAGGGGCTACTACAGCTACAACATCGGGACGTGGCATCTCATCGCCCTGAACAGCAACTGCGACTTCATCGGCGGCTGCGGGCAGGGATCGGCCCAGGAGCAGTGGCTGCGAGCCGACCTGGCCGCGAATTCCAACGTATGTACCCTGGCCTATTGGCACCATCCGCGCTTCAGCTCCGGCTCGCACGGCAACAACTCCTTCATGCAGTCCATCTGGCAGGCGCTGTACGACTATCGCGCCGACCTGGTGCTCGCCGGTCACGATCATGATTACGAACGCTTCGGACCGCAGACGGCCACCGGCGTACTCGACGCCGCCGCCGGGGTGCGTTCGTTCGTAGTCGGAACCGGAGGCAAGGAGAAGGGGTCGTTCTCGACCATCAGGGCCAACAGCGAGCTGCGGAGCAATTCCTCGTTCGGAGTGCTCAAGCTGACGCTGCACCCGACGAGCTACGACTGGCGGTTCTCGCCGATTCCGGGCGACCCGCTGGCCGACGCCGGCACCGCGGCGTGCCAGACTTCGGCGCCGCCACCACCACCGTCGCAGTCGACGCTGACGATCCCGGCCAGCGCGGATGCGTACACCTTCAAGAATTCCCCCTTCAGATCGTTTGGCACTACCACGACGCTGCTGGTGGACGCCTCACCGGCGGCACGCACTTATCTCAAGTTCCCGGTTACCGGTATCGGGACGAAGACGGTGGTGAGCGCCAAGCTTCGGCTGTATGCGGTAGACCCCTCGGATGCAGGGGGCCGGCTGCACCGGGTGACGTCAACATCGTGGGGCGAGACCACCATCCGCTGGAACAGCGCCCCGGCGTATTCGGCCACCGTGATCGGCACGATCGGCAGCGTGGTGGTGAACACCTGGTACGAGATCGACGTGAAGAGCCAGGTCACCGGCGACGGGACGATCAGCTTCGCGCTGGAGTCGGCGTCCACCAACGGGGCGGACTACCGCGCTCGCGAGTCGGGCAGCACCTGGGCGCCGAGACTGGTGATCGTCGTACAGTAATCAGAACCGCGAGACCACGACCTTCGCCATGGAGACGAGCGTCTCCTTCGGCGCCGAGCCGATGAGCGTGGCGACGTCGGCACCCTTTCGGACGATGATCGTCCCCCCTCTGCCGTCGGGGTAAGGGAGGTACTGCGCCTCGTCGCCCACTCCGGCCACCGAGACCGGCTCCGCGGGTGCGGGAAATCCCTCGTCGACCCTCGCCGCGAGCATGGCGACTCCCCCGTCGGGCGAGTCCCCATGCCGAAGCTTCAGCATCACCCCTTCGCTCTCACCCTCCCTCACGTACCACGAGCAGACGTCAACTTTCGTCATCTCGTTCATTCCCGAGTTGATCGAGTCGATCCGGACGGCCGGCGTCCGGAGAAACCGCGCGACTTCGGTGGTCGAGAGAATTTCGCATGCGGGCGACGGGCCGGTGAGCCTGGCCGCGGCGATGACGATGGTGACGATCACGCTGTGCATGGAAAGCCTCGCTCGGTTTCGGGCTAACGCCATTATCGCGCCGGAACCGCGGGTGTCAAGGACAGCCGACTATGCTTCCTGATGCGCCGGCTTCCGCTCCTCCTCGCCCTCATGGCGGCACCGCTTCAGGCTCAATCGCCCTCAAAGGCCGACGCGCCGCCTCTGGGCGTGCTCTTCGGCCCGTGGCACCTGCCGAGCGACGAGTACGGCACCTATCCGGCCACGGGGGCGTACCTCGGCTGGCAAACGGTGGCGAGTGCCCGGTCGCCGGCGGAGTTCATGGAGCAGTTGCGGGAGGCCAAGGGGGCCCGGCTCAGCATCTTCGTCAACCTCGTTCCCCGGAAAGCGGCGCCGTACGGCGGCCCCGACCTCACGAGCTATCTCAAGTCGCTTCAGATCTGGAAGCCCTATGCCGGCGAGCTGCAGGAGCTCGCCGAGGACGGCGTGGTGGCCGGCATCGTGGGAGCCGACGAGCCGGAGTGCTCGAGCTGCTGGAGGGGCGAGGCGTGGACCGACGAACAGATGATCCAGGTCGCCGAGGCCACCGAGGCGCTCATTCCCGGCGTTCCGTTCGGCTTTCGCGAGAAGCCCACCGAGCTGACCCGGCGCTCCCCCGAGCTCATTCGGATGCTCGACTTCGGCTGGTGGCAGGACGAGGGCCCGCTGCACCCGGCGAAGGCGCCGAAGACGGCCGCCGGCCGGCTGGCGGCCGAGATTACCGCTGCCAAGTCGCTGGGCGTGAGCCTGGTGACAGGAATGAACGTGCTCGACGGCGGCGACGGCTCCAGCGGCATTCCCGGCACCTACCGCAACGCCTCATCGAAGGAGGTGAACCGCTGGCAGATGTCGCCCGCCGAGGTCCTCGCGAACGGGACATTGTTTCTGACCGCGCCGGAAGCCTGTGCGGTGGTGGACTGGCGCTACGCGAGGAACCCGACGATGACCCAGTTCCAGGGAGCTACTAATGAACAGTTCGCGGCCATCGCGAGCTTCGAGGACCGGATCAAGCCGCAGCTCGACAGCCTCGCCCGGCTGGCGCGGTCGATGCCGCCGAGGAGCTGCAGGAGACCAGGGCCGCCGGAGGCCACGCATCACTGAGGGGGCACTCTCGCTTCCCCGGCCGGAGGGAGGCATCTTTGTGGCTCCGTGACTCCTCCCCCGGCAACGCTGGCCGCCGCACTCGCCGACCGCTACCGCATCGAGCGGGAGCTGGGCCAGGGCGGCATGGCCACGGTCTATCTCGCGCACGACGTGCGCCACGACCGGAACGTGGCGCTCAAGCTGCTGCGCCCCGAGCTCTGCGCCATCCTCGGCGCCGGGCGGTTCCTGAGCGAGATCAAGACCACCGCCAATCTCCAGCACCCTCACATCCTGCCGCTCTTCGATTCGGGGGAGGCCGACGGCTTCGTCTTCTACGTGATGCCGTATGTCGAAGGCGAGAGCCTCCGCGACCGGCTCACCAGGGAGAAGCAGCTGCCGGTGGACGAGGCAGTGCGGATCGCCCGCGAGGTGGCCGACGCGCTCGACTACGCCCACCGCCACGGCGTGATCCAC
>JBOHSC010000271.1:0-4796 GCA_050733115.1 Gemmatimonadales bacterium | reverse complement strand
GGCGCCGTTGTGCGTGTTGTTGAGCACCCGGCCGGTGAATTTCCCCGCCGGTAACAGACTGGCCCAGCCGAGAGCGCCCTGGTCGATCAGCAGCCGGACGCCGTGCACCATGCGCACCAGCTCCTCGTGGGTATCTCCCTTCCGGCGTCGCTGCCTGTAGACGCTCACCTCACGCCCCTCGGACCAGCCCTCGGGGGGCTTCTTGTCAGGCGCCCAGGCCACCTTGCGGCAGGTCCCGAGGTACTCGCTCTCCTCCTGGCGCGAGATCGAGGATCCCTCGGTCTGGTCGGCCGCGTGGTCTTCCCGCGCGGGTTTCTCCACATCGGCAGCGACGCCAGGCGCGCCGGATGCTTTAGCATCCGTTGCGTCTCCTTCCCCTTCCCCATCCACTTCCACTTCTACTTCTACTTGCATGTCATGGGGCTGCGATACCCCTTGAGATGGGGTATCGGCTGCCGGTGCCGGTGGGATCCGGATGTCGAGCTTCCACTCCGCGTACCGCTCCTGGAACAGGATCCGGAGCCAACGCGAGTGGGCCGCATTGACGTGCCGTTCGAAGCTCGCCCGCTTGCGATCGCCCTCCTTCAGGGTCTTGCCCTCACCCACCACGCGCTGCGCCAGGCCGTGCACGAACACCTCGTCCGTCTCCGGGTCGAACGTGACCAGCTGGGCGATCACCGGCGAGGCGAGCAGCGCGCGGATCTCCTCCACCTCGAGGCCGAGCTCGTCGCTGACGTAGGCGAGCGGGCAGTAATACACCCCGCTCAGGTTCTTGTGGGGGCTCGAGAAGTAGTAGACGAGCAGGGCCTTCCCGACGGCCGCGACCTGGCGCTTGAGCCGCGGGTCGGTCCAGAAGGACTGCGCGATCATCCCATAGGGCTCGTCGCTCACGCGACCCCCAGTCGGGCCACTAGGCGGGTCCACCAGGTCGGCGGCAGCACCCGTTCCCACCAGACCAGACCGCAGCGCAGGGGGCTCTTTGTCGGCATCAGAACGGGAGATCGTCGTCTTCAACGTCGAGCGCTTCCGGGAAGTCGGCGAAGTTCTCCGGCGGGGGCGCGTTGGGCGGAACGGCTGTTGGCGCCTTTGCCCTCGCCGCGGCGCGCTGGAGCTCCGCGTAGCGGGGCCAGGCCTTCATCTCGGGCAGCGGCTCGCCATCCCAGATGTGCACGGCGATTTCCTTGAACCGGCCGTTGCCGCTCTTCCCCCATCCGACAAATTCCGCCTTGAGGAACTTGCCGACATCGCCGGGGCCGATCTGCCGGCCGAGCGAGGCCGAGCCCGCGAGGAAGAGACTGTCACCGGACTTCTGGACCAGCTCGTAGTTCATCCGATCCGGGTACGCGGAATCGTGCGTGATCGCGGCGAGCAGCCCCCCGACCCTGCGGGTATTGCCTTCGCCGTCGCCCAGGATGACGAGGTTGCTCACTGCCTCCCGTTTCGACCATGACATCGTTGCGCCCTCGCGTTAGTATCCAGCGGGTGCCCGATGCACCTGCTGTCCGACCGCCCCGCGCCAGCGGGGCGTTGTCTTGCTATCCTGTCCCTTCGCGAGCCGCGCCCATCGACTGCAGACGTCTGCAACTCGCCGGCACGTGCTCACCCCGCCCACACAACGCCGGCGGGGTGAGGGGCCGCCAAGGCTGGTCGCCTCAGCGCTTACGGAGACAACGACGCCACGCCACGCCGCCATCTCACCCCACGCTCTCTCCCAACGACCAAACCCAGCGCCGGGGCGGCTCGCCTGCTCGGCAGGCACACGGCTCGCCATTGCTGAGCGGGGCGGGAGGCACGGGCCGCAGAGCCCGCCTGCCGACGCCTACGCTCACCCCCGCGCACCACGCTCCTATCCCGCGGCGGTCGCGCGGGGATCGCGGAGCGTCGAATAGCCTGCGAGCTCGGCGATCAGATCCTTCTGGCGCTCGGCCTCGAGGTCTTTCGCGGCGGGCCGCGCGTCGGCGGCCGCCTCGTCGGCGGTCAAGAGCCCCATCCGAGGCGGCTGCGGCGGGGCCGGCGAGGGAGCCTTCGTCGCGCCCGTTGCACTCGCGCGTGCCCGCGTCCGCCGCTGAGGGGCCTTCTGTGCGAGGGCCGACGCTTGCCACCCACGTGGCAGGCCTCGCTGCAGCGCCTGCATCGCGAGGAGCCGTGTGCGCACGGCGTCCTCGTCCACGTAAAACCGCCCGCCGAGGACATCGAAGGGCAGCTCCCCGCTCCGAATGAGGGCGAATACCTCGCGCTTCTCGAGCCCGAGCACGGCCCCGGTGTCCTCGATGCTGATGAAGTTCCTCATGATGGCTTCGCCTCCGCCGCGGGAGTCTCGCGTCCGCCTCGCGACCGGGGCCAGAGAGTCGCGAAGCCAGAGCCGGGGAGCCGCACCTCGGCGTGCGGCTCGATTCCGGACCAGAGGGGGGAATGCCCCGGCCGGATCATCTCGTTGGGACTGGGCGGCACCTCGCCGGGATCCCGGCCCAGCATCCGGGCCCGCGCGCGCAGGGCCTCAAGCTCGAGGTCCAGCTCGCGAAGCGCCGAGAGCTCGTCGGCGAGTGAGGGGAAGAGCTTCTCCATCAGTCGCCGGACCACCTTGGCGCCCTCGACACAGGCCCGCCGCACCTCCCCCAGGTCCTGGTCGAACGCAGCGTGCAGGGCCGGCCAGGCGGTACGGCGCGCGGCCAGCGCCCGCTCGAGCGAGGCCACGTCGCGCGCTGCCTGCTCGACCATGATGGCCCGATCGGCGCGGGCATCGTCGTGCCGCCGAATGGCCTCGGCTGACTGGCGCTGGTCGAGCAACCGCACCCGAGCGGCATCGTGGTGCGCCAGGCCGGCCTGGGCCGTTGCAAGGGCCCGTTCGGCCAGCTCGAGGTGGTCGGCGAGCTGCGAGGGGTGCGCGGACTCGACGTCCCGGAGCGGCCGCGTACGCACGGCGACTGCCCGCGCCAAGGTCTCGCGGGTGCTGCTGAGTTCTGCCCTGCGGGCGGCCGCGTCGAAAGCCCGCTGCCTGAGCGCATTGCACGCCATGGTCGAGGCGCCCCGCGCCTGGGCCTCGCGCAATTGCTCCTCCAGATCGAGCCGCTCCCGATCCGCGTCGGCGGCCGACGCCGTCGCCTCGGCAAGCTGGGCCTCGAGCTGGGCGAGGGTGCCCCCGGTGGGCGGGTCCGTGGACGCGCGCGAGTCGGTCGGTGCGGTCGGCGCCGCGGGGGCCTTCGTACTCAACGAATCCTCCTGGTCAGGGGGCAGATGCTTTCCAGACGACTGCAAACCAGTCCTTCAGACATGCTCCTTCGGGCTACGTGTGCCGCCCCGGGTGCGCCCGGTGCAGCGCGGCCACGTCGGCGAGGTTGGGTGGCGGTGTGCCCATGCCGTTTTCTCTACTCGGGAATCCATCTCGTCCCCAGCACGTCAGGCGTCCTCGAGCCGCTCCCGATAGGCCCGCTTCTGCCGCTCGAAGACGTCGAATTGCACGGCTTGTCCTTCGGGGCTGGCCATCGTGCGGAGGATCAGGCCGGGATCCAGTTCGACCAGCATCCGGAGCTGACCGAGGTCGCGGAGCATCGACCCGCCGCCCTGCGCCGGCATCGGGGCGGCTCCCACCAGGCTGATCTGGTGAAAGGTGGGCATCAGCAGATCCGGCAGGTGCTGGCCCTCTCCACCGATCAGGCCCCCGGCCGCGAATTTGGGGATCTGCAGCAGGTCGATTGCGCGCATGAACGGGGAGCCATAGTGATCCACGGCCCGGGCGGTGTGAATCCATTCCCCGCGGCTCCCCCAGAAGAGGTTGCTGTCCGAGATCCCGCTGCCGACGCCGCGCAGCGGACCGCCGGTCGCGAGTCTGGGGATGATGATGTTGCCGCCGGCATCGGCGCCCGCGAGCGGCCCGCTCGGCGCGTGGGGAATACCCCCGCCGATCAGCCGAAAAATGGACGCCGTGATGTCGGCCGCGAGCAGTTGCGCGGCCACCTGCTTAATCCCGTCGAGAATCGCTCTGAAGAACGCCCCCGCCGCGTTCTTCCCCTGCTCGAACGCGCTGACCAGGCTGTCGGCGATGTTCTCCCGGATCGACTGACCGATGTTCTCCATGACGTCAATCGACGACGTCTCGGTCTCCTGCAGGGCCTCGGCCTCGAGAGCCGCATCGGCCAGCAGCTCCTGGCGCCGGCGCGCCGCCTGTTCCGACGCGGAGAGCCGGCTGGTGTCGACCCCGCTCTCGAAGGGTCGCGCCCGCTGGCGCGCGATCAACTCCTCGAAGTTCCCGACGCCACCGGTCTGCTGGAGTGCCGCGCGGAAGTCCTGCTCCCGCCGGCTGTCGGCGATGGCGTTCCGGCGATCGAGCTCCACCTTGAGGAGCTTGCCGGCCTCCTGCGCCTGCGCCTTGATCAGCTCGAGCTCCTGGCGCTGCGCGTCGGTCACCTCGACCTGTGCCTGCTTCTGCTCCCTGGTGAGGCTCGCGATCTGTTCGGCCAGAACCCGGCGGCGATCGAGGTCGGTGGTCTTTGCCTCCTCCGACTGGAGCTCGGCCACCAGGGCGTTGAGCCGCGTCGCATCCTGTTCCCTGAGTTTGCCAAGGTCGCGGAGCTTGGCGAGGTCGGCGAGCTCCTTGTCCCGGTCGGCCTGGGTCGGGCCGGTGAAGGGCGCGGCGGCATGCCCGAGATTCCTCGTGAGAACCGGATTCGGCGCGAGCGCGGACGGGGGCACGACCGGCGTCCCGACGCCGATGTTGAACAGAATCGGATTGTTGAGCAGCGCCCCGACGCGCGTCTGCAGCAGCTGGCTCAGGGCCTCGCCGCCCCGGCGGCTGGCCC
>JBOHSC010000270.1:0-2200 GCA_050733115.1 Gemmatimonadales bacterium | reverse complement strand
GCCCAGAATGGTGGCGGTCTTCGAGCCGATCAGGCCGGTGCCGCCGATAATGACGATCTTCATTCCGCACCTCCTAGTTCGTAGCGGGCAAGCCGGCGTTTGTGCTGTTTTTGCGGCAAGCCGCCGTCAGCGAGTGTGGTCCACCACGATGAAGACGGAGAGCGTCTTTTCCACAGCATTGAAGTTGCCCCGGTTTGGTGGACGGTGAACTGCTTTCGGGACGGTCACGGTACCAGCCCGGAGGGGGATAGGGAGATAGCACCCCCCTGGTCGATCGCGGCTCCTGAGGGCACGGGGCGATCGCCGAGCCCGGAGGTCCTCTCATACATCATGGGCGACAGGTAATCGAGCGCGGAATGGCGGCGGCGTGGGTTGTACCAGCCTTCGATGAAGTCGAAGAGAGCGAGGCGCGCGTCGGCCTGGGTGCGGAAGCGTTCGCGATCGAGCAACTCGCACTCGAGCGTCGCGAAGAAGCTCTCACACAGGGCGTTGTCGTAAGCGTCGCCCACACTGCCCATCGACGGGCGGACGCCGGCGTCACGACAGCGCCCGCCGAAGGCGAGCGACGTGTACTGACACCCTTGATCGGAGTGATGAATCACATCGGTCGGCCGCCGCTGCACGAGCGCCATGTCGAGGGCGGCCAGGACGAGCTCGGGGCGCAGATGAGCGGCCATGGCCCAGCCAATGACCCGCCGGCTCCACGCGTCGAGCACGACAGGGAGATACAGGACGCCAGCCCCCGTGGGGACGTACGTAATGTCCGCGACCCACAGCCGGTCCGGTCCGGCCGCGGTGAACTGGCGGTCGACGAGATCCGGCGCCGGCCGCGCCGTCGCGTCGCGCACCGTCGTGCGGCACAGTTTCCGCCGGCTCACGCCCTGCACGCCGGCGGTCCGCATGAGCCGGGCGACACGGTTGTGGCCGGCCGGGAGGCCGCGCGCGGCGAGTTCCGCGTGGATGCGCGGCGCACCGTACGTGCCGCGCGACAGGCGGTGAATCGCCTCGATGTGCGCCGTCAGTTCCAGATTGCTCCGCGCCCGCGTCGACAGCGGTCGCTTCCGCCACGCGTAGTACCCGCTGAGGGAGACACCCAGCACGCGGCACATGGTGGCGACCGGATGGACGGCCTGGTGGGCAGTCACGAACTCGAATCCTTGGACGGGATCGTATTCGTCTCCCGTGCAAACCAGGCCGCGGCTTTTGAGAGGATCGCTCGTTCTTCGCGGAGCTGGCGGACCTCGCGGCGGAGCCGACGCAATTCCTCCCGCTCCTCCGTCGTGAGCCCGTCCGTTCGCTCACCGGCGTCAAGCCCGGCTTGCTTCACCCAGTTCCGGATCGCCTGGGCCGAGGGCTCGAACTGCCGCCCCAGTTCTTCGGGCGTCCGTCCCTTCCGCCCCAGTTCGATGATGCGCTGTCGGAACTCCGCCGGGTACAGCCGATGACTCTTGGGCATCGTGGATGCTCCTTTCCACCCCAACCATGAGGTGTCCACGAAACCGGGTAACCTCCAATGTTGGTCCTGGGGCCCGCCTGGGGACTGGGGACTCGTGCTTTCTGCCATGCATCTCGTGCTCTACGTCTTCGCCGTCGCCCCGTCCATCAACGGGTTTGGCCACTGGTGAGGGCGGAGGAACTTTAGCGGCAACTCGGCCACCAATCTGCGGGTACTCGCGTGGCTGACGGGCGGCGAGAGTCTGCATAACAATCACCACACCAATCCTTCGAGCCCCAAGTTCAGCCTAGGCCGCCTGGAGTGCGATCCCTCGTGGGTCGTGATTCGGGTGCTCCTGATTTTGCGGCTGGCCCGGCTCGTCGGTGAGAGAGCGCAGCCGGCAACGCCATAGCTCAGGGCCGTGCGGGTTGGGTTCACTGTCTGCCCGAAGCCCGTTGGCTGCGAATCCTCCGCGGCGATTCACGGGGAGAGTCGGCAGCGCTGCGGGAGCCCGCGCGTGCACGCCGAGTTGCGGGCGCGCGGGCGGGGCGTGAGTCGCAAGCGCGTGGCGCGCCCGAGCGCCCGTGGCATCAGCAGTACCGGGCGGCATAACCTAGGTGTCCACGAAAGCGGGACAGGTCCACACGTGTTCCAGCGCAAGCTGGGGCACATGAGGTGGTCGAAGCAGTGTAGGATGACTGGTATGTTCTGCAAGTACCAGATTTGATGTGGTGCCGAAGGGGGGACTCGAACCCCCACACCCTT
>JBOHSC010000269.1:0-20475 GCA_050733115.1 Gemmatimonadales bacterium | reverse complement strand
CCTCGAGCCGCTTGATGTAGCGGAGCATTTCCGTTTCCGAGTGGTGAAGATGGAACACCGGGTGCGCGAGGTAGCCCGACGTGCGGGAAAGTGACTCGGGTATCGCCGGCTCTGGCTTGACGCCGATATCCTCCAGCATGAACGGCAGCGCCTCGTTCAGCGAGAAGACGGCGATGATGTCGGCCAGATCGCCGAGCGTCACCGTCTCGTCGAGCGCGACACAGAGGCGGGTTGGAGGAAGCGGTCGCAGGTTGATCATGCGGGTCCGCGCCGCATCGAGAAGGCGGGGGAGGGCCCATTCCGGAACCTCGACGCACACCGTGTCGAAGTAGCTGTCGTGCACGAGCCGATACCGGAGCCGTCGCAGTGCGTTGGCCAGGAGGACGGCGCGCGCATGCACCCGCTCCGCGATCCGGCGGAGCCCGCCGGGACCGTGGTATACGGCGTACATGCTCGCCATCACCGCCAGCAGCACCTGCGCGGTGCAGACGTTGCTGGTGGCCTTGTCGCGGCGGATGTGCTGTTCGCGGGTCTGGAGCGCCATCCGCAAAGCGGGTCGGCCGTCGCGATCCTTCGAGACGCCGATGATACGACCCGGGAGAAACCGCTTGTACGGGTCGCGAGTGGCGAAGAAAGCGGCGTGGGGGCCGCCGTAGCCCATCGGCACGCCGAACCGTTGGCTGTTTCCGATGGCGACATCGGCTCCCCATTCGCCGGGCGGAACGAGGAGGGTGAGGCTGAGAAGGTCGGTTGCCGCCGTCACCAGCGCGCCGGCCTCGTGTGCCCGCTCGGCGAGTCTCCGGAAGTCGCGAACCGCGCCATCGGTGGCCGGGTACTGGACGAGGGCGCCGAAGACGCCCCGCTCGAAGGTGAAGCTCTCGGGCTCCCCCACGACGATCTCGATCCCGCGCGCCTCGGCCCGCGTGCGTACCACGGCGATCGTCTGGGGGTGGCAGTACTCATCGACGAGATAGAGAGGCCTCTCCTTGACCCCGCTCACGGCGAGCGACAGGCTCATTGCCTCGGCCGCGGCGGTGGCCTCGTCGAGCAGCGAGGAGTTGGCGATGGGGAGCCCGGTGAGGTCGGAGACGACGGTCTGAAAGTTCAGCAGCGCCTCGAGCCGTCCCTGAGAAATTTCCGCCTGGTACGGCGTGTAGGCGGTGTACCAGCCGGGATTCTCGAGCACGTTTCGCTGCACCACCTGGGGTGTGAAACAGCCGGCGTAGCCCATGCCGATGTACGAACGGAACACCCGGTTCATCCCGGCGAGGCCGCGCAGCGCCTGGAGCACCTCGCGCTCGCTCCGGCCCGGCGGGAGCGCAAGGGGGCGCCTGAGGCGAATCTCCTCGGGCACCACAGCGTCGATGAACCGGTCGAGCGATTCGTAGCCCAGCACGTCGAGCATCTCCGCGACGTCCTCGCGGCGGGGGCCGATATGCCGGTAGGCGAAGTGCCCCGGCTGGAGAACGTCGGCGGCGGTGGGTGTTGGACCGGCGGAAGCTGCGGTCGTCATCATGCGGTTTTCCTGTGGGTGACATGAAAATGCCCCGGGAGACGCTCCGGGGCCTGGCTCGCTGCGATGGTACCGTCAGGCCTGCACCACCGTGGAGTCACTCTCCGATGTGGGCGCGGTAGGCAGCGGCCGAGAGGAGCGTGCTCTTGGCCGCAGGGTTGTCGAGACGCATCGCGATCATCCATCCATCACCATACGGATCGCGGTTGACCACCGCCGGGTCGTTGTCGAGCGAGCCGTTGACCTCGGTGACGGTACCCGCCAGCGGGCTGTACAGCTCGGACACCGCCTTCACCGCCTCGATAGTCCCGAACGTCTGGTGCACATCGAGGTGCTCGCCCGGTTTAGGAAGGGTGACGAAGACGACGTCGCCGAGCTCGCCTTGTGCGTAGTCGGTAATGCCCACGCGCACGACCGCCGGATCGCCGGCCGAGGCGAGATACTCGTGCTCAGCGGTGTAGACGAGGTTGTCCGGTACGTTCGACACAGCTTACTCCGACGGAGGGGTAGCGCGTGGGAGGATAGGCAGGGCGCCCGACGAGGTCAAGCGCGAGCCAGCAACGCGGCCCACACTTCTGCTGCAGCGCGCTCGAGTTCCTCGGGCGTGCCGTCGTTGTCGATGATGTAGGTACTGCGTGAGCGTTTCGGCCCGCTCGGCAATTGCGACGCCATCAGGCGAGCAGCCTCGGCGTCGGAGAGCCCGCGTGCGGCGATGAGCCTGCTCCTCCGGAGCGATTCCGGGGCATCGACGAGCACGATCACGTCGAAGTGGGAAGGGTCGGCGGCCTCGAAGAGGAGCGGAATGTCGCTCACCACGATGCGGTCGCCCCGGCCGCGCGCCTCCGCCTCGAGCTCCGCGCGGCGGCGGAGCACCGTCGGATGCACCAGGCTGTTGAGGTCCGCCAGGGCGGCGGCGTCTCCCATGACGCGGCGACGCAGTACGTCGCGGCGAAGCTCCCCTCCGGCTCCGACGACGTCAGTGCCGAATCGCCCGGCGATGGCGCGGAGCACCGGACTCCCGGGCGCCTGCGCCTCGCGCACCAGCTGGTCGGCGTCGATGACCGTGGCGCCCCACCGCGCGAAGAGCCGGGCGACGGTGGATTTGCCGGAGGCGATGTTGCCGGTGAGGGCGATGGAGAGCATGAGCTCGCGGGTCTCGGTAGCGTCCTACAACAGCGCCGTCTGATCTTCGTCCTTCTTCGGCACCCGGTGGCAGTGCCGGCAGCGGGCCTCGTAGCTCTCCCGGCCCCCCACCATGATCGTCGGCGAGTCCCAGCGCGCCGGCTTGCCGTTGAGAAGGCGCTGGTTGCGGCAGGCGGGATCACCGCAGACGACGCAGATCGCCTGGAGCTTCGTCACCATCTCCGCCACCGCCATCAGATCGCCCATCGAGCCGAACGGCTCGCCCCGGAAGTCGGTATCGGTGCCGGCGAGGATCACCCTCATTCCCCGGCCGGCGAGGAGCGTGGACACTTTCAGAATGTCGGGATCGAGGAATTGCGCTTCGTCGATGGCGACGATCTCGCTGTCGGGGCGAACGAGCCGGAAGATCTCCGCCGCCGAGTCTACCGGCGTGGCCTCCAGCTCGGTCCCGTCGTGGCTGGAGACGCTGTAGAGACCGGTGTATCTGCTATCCAGGTGGGACTTGAAGACCTGAGAGCGTCGGCGGGCGATGATGGTGCGCCGCACGCGCCGGATCAGCTCCTCACTCTTGCCGCTGAACATGACGCCGCTGATGACCTCGATCCAGCCGGGATGCATCCCATAGTTCATGAACCGAGTCTCCAGAGCGTTAGGGGGAGGGACGCAAATCTAGAGCGTGGCGTGGGAAACTCCAGCCACCTTGCGGCGCTCTCCTCCGGTCGGCGATATTCGGCGCCTTCTCCCTTCGCTAGGAGTCTCCATGAACAAGCAGGCGCTGGTGGACGTGGTGGCCAGGCGGTTGGGGACGACCAAGGCGAGGGCAGCCGAGATCACCGATCTCTTCTTCGCGCCCGCCGGGGTCATCGCCTCCGAGCTGCGCCGGGGAGGGAAAGTGAGCATCTCGGGGTTCGGCAATTTCGAGATCCGGCGGCGGGAGGCGCGCGAAGGCAGGAATCCTCGCACCGGCAAGGCGATCAGCATCCGGGCATCGAGCATCCCGGCCTTTCGCGCTGGCAGGACATTGAAGGAGTCGGTGAACCGGAAGAGAATCTAGGGGCGTGAGCCACGGCTCGAGGGTCTCGACTTACCCGGCCCGCGACCCGTAGCCGGCGACCCGCGACCCTCCGACTTTCGACTCCCGTCCACCCTTGCCGTCACCCGCTTTCGCCTGATCGTCGTGCCGTCGAGTGCCGCGGCCACTCGCTCCGCGTCCTGCGCCGGTAGCTCCACCAGCATGAAGCCATCCCGCAGCTCCACCCGCCCGATCTTCTCGCGCTCGACCCGCACCTCCTTCGTTAGCACCGCCACAATGTCGTTGACGGTGGCGCCATCCTTCTTACCGACGCCCACGAACACCTTCGCCGTTGTGGGGACGTCCGGGATGGGGGCGCCGGCCGGCACGGGGGCTCCCGACCAGAGATCGAACAGCGCCGCGGCCACCGCCGTGGCCTCATATCGGTCGAGGAGCGGAGCGATGGTGAAAAGGGCACGGTCGAGCGAGCCCTTCTCAATCGAGGCGACGATCGCGGCTCGGCGCTTCTCCGCTTCGGTGGTTGCAACCTCGAGCAGTCCCGAGAGCCGGATCGGCCGCCGGATCGAGGCGATCCGGCGGACGTAGGCCTCGGTGGGTGGTGGGGTGAGCAATACCACCTCACCCGACACGGCGAGCTGCCGGAGTCTCGTGGGAGTCGGGGGATCGAAGGCGATGACCGTCTGCACGCGGGGCGCATCGCCGGTGACTACCTGGACCGACGAGTCTGAGGCTGCGAGCGCCTGGCGGATCGCCGGCTCGTGGCCACGGTCGAGCGTCCAGACCGCCAGCGACGCCGGGTCGAGCAGCTCCACGAGCTCCGGAAGCGCGCCCACCCGGCGGCTCCACGGCATGCTGACCGTCCGCACCGGTCCTGCCGGCTCGATCACCCTCTCGAGCCCCGGTGCGCTAACCGTAAGCGCCCGGCGTGCATACCGCTCCACCAGATCGGCGCTCCGGTCGGCCGAGCCCGCCAGCACGATCCGCTGCGCATCCTTGGAGAGATCCTGCATCAGCGCCGCGAGCCCGCCCTCGTCTTGCCACTCCTCGGGCCACGCGAGGAGCACCGAGGAGAGCGTCTCCGGACGGAGCGCCGACCGCCCGTGGAGCGCCAGCGCCGTGCCGGGGGAGGTGACGAGCAGGTCGACCGGCCGGTCTCCGCGCAGCCGCCGCGCCGCGCGCCCCGCTCCATGGGCGAGCAGGACATTGAGCCCCGCTTCTCCCGCTACCATGTGAATCCGGCCGGCCCACTCGTCGAGGTCGGTCTCCGCCGCGAGCAGCAGCCCCGTGGCTCCTCCACCAAGCCGGCTCAGCATGCCCGCGAGGGCGGGTGTGGCGGCCGAGGGAACCGGCGGCAGGATGGCCACGAGATTGTGGCCTCGCCCGGCGGTCGGCGCGGCGTCGCGCATCACCGGATCGTCGGCGGTCCAGCCAAGGCGGGAGACCGCCGCCGCGATCGGCGCGGAGAGATGCAGTCCTTCGAAGTCGACCACGAATGCCTCGTATGAGAATGGAAAGCCACGCCAAGCTATAACCTCACCGGGTGCTGGCCAACCCCGGGCCGGGCGTGGTTGACATCGCCCAGTTCGCGACAGACCTTTCCTCCATCGCGACCCGACTTCTCACCTGGAATCCAGCATGCCCGATCCCCTCTCGTTGAACGTCCAGCACCTCAAGGCCTCGGAAACGGTGGCCATCAGCAACGAAGCCAAACGGCGCAAAGCCGCGGGAGAGGACGTGCTCGATCTGGGCGTCGGCGAGCCCGACTTCGATACGCCGGCGCCAGCCGCGCAAGCGGGCATCCAGGCCATCCAGAAAGGGCTCACGCGCTATCCGCCCAACGTCGGCATTGCCGACCTGCGAAAGGGCATCGCGGAAAAGCTGAGCCGCCTCTCCGGCGGCCGCGCCGTCGATCCCGATCAGATCATCGTCAGCTCCGGCTCGAAGCAGTCGATCTTCAACGCCTGCTTCACCCTCTTCGGCCCCCGTGACCAGGTGCTCATCCCCGCGCCGGCCTGGGTCTCCTACCCGCAGATCGTCCACCTCTGCCGTGCTGAGCCGGTACTCGTCCCGGGTGATGTCGAATGGGGGCTCAAGGTGAGCGCCCGCGATCTCGATCGCCACTCCAACAAGTCTACCCGCGGGCTCATCCTCTGCTCGCCGTGCAATCCCACCGGCGCGGTCTATACCCTGGCAGAGCTCCGGTCGATCGCCGAGTGGGCCGGAGAGAACAAGGTGTGGATCATTTCCGACGAGATCTATCGCCAGATCAACTTCGGTCCCGGACCCGCGCCCTCCCTGCTCGACCTGCCCGAGGATCTCCTCGAGCGGGTAGTGATCATTTACGGAGCCAGCAAGGCGTACGCAATGACCGGCTGGCGGATCGGGGCGGCGCTCGCGCCGCCCCACCTCACCAAGGCCATGGCTGCGCTCCAGTCGCACACTACCACCGGCGCCAATCATCCGGCCCAGTGGGCGGCGGCCACGGCATTCACCGATGAGCGGGTAGACGCCGAAGTCACCAGAATGGTGGCAGCCTTTCGCCGCCGCCGCGACTACCTCGTCGACCGGTTCCGGCGCGAGGCGCCAGGCATCGAGTTCGTCGAGCCCCACGGTGCCTTCTACTTCTTCTTCCGGGTGGACGGGATCCGAGAGAAAGACCCGGTCACCGGCTCCTCGTTCTGCGAGCAGTTGATGCGGGAAGAGGGAGTGGCGCTCGTTCCCGGCGGCGCCTTCGCCGACGATCGCTGGGTTCGGCTCAGCTATGCCGTGTCCGATGATGAGCTCTCGCGGGCGCTCGACAAGATCATCGGGCTCATCCGGAACCTGGAATCCGCCCGTGCCGCCTAAGGCGGCCGTGGTGGCGGTGGACGCCCGCGTGGAGCCACTGACCGGCGCGCTCCCATCCATCGGGTGGCGCTGGGATCCCGAGACCGATATCCTCTCCGGCTCGTTCAAGGGCAATCGCAAGAGCGGCGGGCTCACCGGCACCGTCGAGCTCACCGACGCCGAGGGCTCGGTCGCCGTGCTCGACGTCAACAACGGCGTCATTTGCGGGCTCGACGTAGTGGTCTGGCCCGAGGTCACAACCGTCGCCGAGCTCAAGGTGCCTGGTCAGTTGACCGACGGCAGGGTCGTGGTCCCCTCGCGGCCCTCCCGCCCGGGTGTCGCGTCGGTCGAGGTAGACACCACCCTTTCGGTGCGGACCAATCCCGGCGAAAGCGTGTTTCACCTTCAGATCGGCGCGCGGCGTCCCGTCGAGCTCGTGCGCGTCGCCGACAATTTTCACATCGAGGTGGATCAGAACGGCGGTCTGGCGGGCTTCTGGATGAGCAACGTGCCGCCGTTCACCGCGTTTGAAGACGAGATGTAACCCTTCCGTCCCAGCCCATCAGTAGATTCCCCCCCATGCCCGTCAATCTGAACCACCTGCGCCGCGAGCTGCAGGCTCGGGGCCTTACGCCCGCCTCGGCGGTGCCGGAGGCGAGCAGCGGCCGCACCGACGAAGCCTGCATTCGGCCGGCCCGACTCCTCGAGGGTGAGGCCGTCGAGTGGCAAGCGATCGGCGAAGCGCAGCCCTGGCCCGATCCGCTTGCTTTCCTCGACGGCGTGCAGCGCTCGGAGCTGCTGGCCTACGCAGGCTCGGCGCCGATCGTAGTGGGCGAGGTGGCGGCGGCAGTGCGCGAGCGCCGTGAGCGCCGGCTTGTGACGGTAGCCGAGGAACGACGACTGCTGGCGTTCGGCCGCCCTTCCGCGCTCGAGGCAGCGGGTGGCCTCCTGGAGAACTTCCAGCTCGTGGAGCTCGAGTCGGACCAGCCGCCCCATCCTGTTCGCGACCTGGCGTCTGCGGCACGCGCCCTGGAAAAGGCCAGGACTGCCAGGGAGCTCGCCGTCGGCGAGCAATTCCGCGTCCGGTCCGACGGCTGGCTGGTGGTTGACGGCTCCCTGACCGAAAGCCCAGCCTGGTCCACCGACCAGCGAGTCGTGGGGATTTCGAAGAGCCACTCCACCCTCCCGTTCGACGGGGCGGACCTCGATCGCTATCTGCGCATCCCCTGCGGCCACCGTTCATCCCTCTACGCACCACAGACGCGGAGCCTGACGCCGGTCCACGCGTGGGCTCTTCGCCTCTGGCCGTGGGAAGGAAAGGATCTCTTCCACGGGCTCATCAGGGTCGAGGTTGCGCCGGAGAACGGGACACCCGAAATGGCAGATGCCATTTCCCGGTGGCTCCTCGCCGAGCGTGCCCCGTTGAGCGCCCCCGACAAGCGGTGGGACCGTCTCCTGTACGGCATCCACTCGGTCGAGGCATACCTGCATTCGCGCACCCGGGCGCTCGCCTGACGGTCGCTGCTCGAGGCCTACTCCTTTGGGCCCCGGGCCGCCACATTGAGAATATGCCGCGAGAATCGCCTCCCATCGGCCGGGTCGTCGCCACCGAGCTCAAGCCTTCGACACCGCACCAATTCCACTTCTGGACCGCGCGCGAGTCGCCGGTTGGCATCGGCGCGATCGTCCGCGTCGAGGAAGGCGGACGAACCATCTTCGGCGTCGTCACCGACGGCGTCGCCTACTCCGACCTCGCCACCCCCATGCACGCCGTCATCGGCGCCGACGGCGATCCGGTAGCGGCCGTGGACGAGCCGAGCCAGCGGGCCGAGATCCGGCTCTTCACCGCGGCGGTCCTCCGGCAGATTCCCGAGGAGCCGCTCCAGCCGGTGCCGCTCGGCTCGGTCTGGCTGGCGTCCGATGCCGACGTCGTTCTGGCGCTTCGCATGGACGCATTCACCACCGGCGCGCGCCCCACGGGAATTCCCGTCGGTCTCTACGCGGCAGGCGGGCTCGAGTCCCCCGTCTACCTGGACTGCGACTTCCTCCTCGGCCCTGAGGCGGCGCACCTCAACATCACCGGCGTCTCCGGCCTCGCCACCAAGACGAGCGCCGTCGAGTTCCTCCTTTCGAGCATTTTCCAGACGTTCCCCGTGCACAAGGGATCGGTCGCGGCGGTCTGCTTCAACGTCAAGGGGCCCGACCTCTGCTTCCTCGATCAGCCCGCCACTCTCTCGGATGAGGATCGCCGGCTGTACGAAAAGCTCGGGCTGAGTCCCGAGCCGTTCCACGACGTGGAGTACTACGCGCCCTTCAAGCCCGACGGAGTGAATCTGAATACTCTGCGGACCCACGAGGCGCTCTCGGCGAATACCCGGCCACTCGTCTGGGGGCTCCGAGAAGTGCTCGACTACGCCGAGGTGGTGCTCAACCGCGACGACGTGGACGCCAAGGCCGACGCTTTCATCGACTTTCTCGCTGAGAGGGTGGTCGGCAAAGAGTATCGCGACGAGACGTTGCGCGGGCGGCCGTTCATGGTGCAGAGCTTTGCCGAGCTCGATGAGTTCTTCCGCGCGATCTTCGATTTCATGGAGGCGCTCGGGAAGGGCGGGGAGGTGTGGAAGACGCACCACGTCGCCACCATCCGGAAGGTGCGGAACCGGCTGAGCAACATCTCTACCCGGTCAAAGGGGCTGGTCACCGACGACGGCGCCGCCAGTGACCTGCCCTGGGGCTCGTTCGCCGACCGGAGCGTGCATGTGGTAGACGTTGCCGGTCTCGATCCGCTGGCGCAGGATCTCGTCTTCGCGCGGGTCGTCTCGCGGCTGCGCGAATATCTCGAACGGCGCGAATTGGGCGTTGATCACGTCGTCGTCTTCGTGGACGAGCTGAACAAGTACGCGCCCGCCGATGGACCCGACACCTACGTCCGAAAGATGCTGCTCGACCTGTCGGAACGTGGCCGGTATCTCGGCCTCGTGCTCTTTTCCGCGCAGCAGTTCCGCTCGCAGGTGCAGCGGCGGGTGGTCGGCAACGCGGGTACCGGAGTCTACGGGCGGATGGATCTGGACGAGCTGGCCACCCCCGGGTACTCCACCATTTCTCCGGCGACGAAGATCAAGCTTGCCACGCTGCCCAAGGGCGAGCTGATGCTGAGGCACCCGCATTTCACCCAGCCCATTTTCGTCAAGTTTCCGCGGCCGGCGGTCCTCACGAGCCGGGAGGCCATCGAGCGCTTTCCTCCCGCGGCCGATCTGCCCTTCGCCGACGCAGTGGTGAGGCACCTTCGCCTGCTCGACCATCGGATCTCCGCCGCCGCCGTGCAGACCTTGATCGACGGGCGGCGCGAAGACGACGTGCGACGGGCACTCGGTGCCACCCGGCGCGAGCGTCCGGTCGAGCCGCTCGCGTTCTTCAGCGCTTGCCTCGGCCGCAGAATTAGTGGCGAGGTCGTGGCGCCGCGACGGGGCATCCCCGCCGTCAAGCGCGGCGACGACGGCTACGGATTCTGAAGGGGGGGCGATTCGTCATCCAGAGACTTGATTAACCAATAACTTACGAGACATTACGGGGGTGAAACTTGCCCACATCGCCGACCCCCATCTCGGCATTCGGCAGTACAACCGTCAGAACGCGGCAGGCACCAATCAGCGCGAGGCCGATGTCGCGCGGGCCTTTCGCATCGCCATCGACGGTGTCATTGCCGACCGGCCCGATGTGGTCGTCGTGGCCGGTGACCTCTTCCACTCCGTCCGCCCCACCAATGCGGCCATCGTCTTCGCCTTCCAACAGTTCCAGCGTCTGCGGGAGGCGCTTCCCGACGCACCGGTGGTCCTGATCGCAGGGAATCACGACACTCCTCGCTTGGCGGAGACGGGCAGCATTCTGCGCCTGTTCGAGGAAGTGGGCGTTCATGTCGTGCCCAGCCAAGCTCGCCGGCTGGAATTTCCCGAGCTCGATCTCTCCATCTTTGCCGTGCCGCATCAAGCGCTCGTGGGAGCGGATCGCCCACTGCTCCGGCCGGAGGGTGATGCTCGCTATCGGGTTTTGCTTCTCCATGGTGAGATCGAGGGAGTGTTCCCGGGCACTGGTGACAGGTCGGACTACGGGAGCGCGCCCGTCGGCATGCGGGAGCTCGGCGCAGACGACTGGAGCTACGTGGCTCTCGGCGACTATCACGTTCAGTTCCAGGTGGACAAGCGCGCGTGGTACGCCGGCGCCCTCGAGTACGTGAGCCCCAACTTCTGGAGCGACCTCCAGCGTGAGACGGAGCTCAGGCCCAAAAAGGAGCTCCAGAAGGGGGGAAAGGGCTGGCTCCTGGCCGATCTCGACACGGGTGAGGTGAAGCGGCGCCCGGTCCCATGGGCGCGTGAGATAGTGGACCTCGATCCTGTAGAAGCGGCCGGCATGTCCGCCGCTACCCTCGATGAAGCGATTGCCGCGCGAATCGCGTCTCTCGAAAAAAGGGGCGGCATCGATGGCAAGATCGTGCGGCTCCGGGTCTGGAACGTGCCGCGCCACATCGCGCGCGAGCTCGATCACGCCGCCATCCGCGGCTACAAGAGCGCGGCCCTCAACTTCAATCTCGATCTCCGTCGGCCGGCGACTCGACGCACAGTCGGCGTCGGCGCTCCTGGTCGCCGGCAGACACTCTCCGAGCTCGTGCGCGAGTACCTGGAGAAGAGACCGCTGCCCGACAACGTGCACCGGGAGGAGTTCGTGCGTGTCGGCATGGAGCTGATGGACGTAGTCGAGCGCGAGCTCGTCGAGACCTAATGCAGATCCACCGGCTCCAGCTCCGCAACTTCCGCCAGCACGAGAACACCGACCTCGAGTTTGGCACGGGCCTCACCGGGATCGTGGGGCTCAACGGCGCGGGGAAGACCACAATCCTCGAGGCCATCGCCTGGGCGATGTACGGTATGCCGGCGGCGCGGGGGAATCGGGAAACCATCCGCAGGCGAGGCGCGCCACCCCGCGCGCGGGTCGAGGTGGAGCTCGAGTTCTCTCTTGGCCACCACCAGTACCGGATCTTTCGCTCTCTGAACACCGCCGAGCTCTACCAGGACGGCGATCCCACCCCCATCGCCAACTCCATAGGCGCGGTCACCGACAGAGTCACGCGGCTGCTCTCGATGTCGAAGGACGAGTTCTTCAACACCTACTTCACCGACCAGAAGGAGCTGGCGGTGATGGCCAGGCTGAGCGCACCAGAGCGGGCCCAGTTCCTCTCTCGCGTGCTCGGATACGAGAAGATTCGAGAGGCGCAGGACCAGCTCAAAGAGAAGCGGTCGGCACTCCGCGCCCGTCTCGACGCCCTGCGCGTTGGGTTAGCCGACCCGGCCGAGCTCGACGCCGCGGAGGCGCGCGCCAATCTCCGGCTCGCCGCGGCCAGGAAGGCCGAGACCGCCGCCACCGAGCTTCTTGCCCTCGCCGATTTTGCGCTCTCCGAGGTTCGCCCCCGCTGGGAGCGACTCCAGCAGCTCCGCGAGATGGCGCTGGCGCAGGAGGCGGAGATCCGGGTCGCGAATCACCAGGTGTCTGCGGCCACCGACCGCGCGGCCAGGCTGGAGCAACAGGTAAACGAGGGAACGGCGGCCGCCCGGAAGCTCGAGGAGATCTGGGGCCAGCTCGAGCCGCTTCCACGGCTCCGAGCCGAGGCCCAGGCGCTCGAGCAGCAGTCGGAGTCATGGAGGCTCCAGCAGGGTCTTGTCGCCCAGCAGAGAGAGGTGCGCGCGCAACTTGCCTCGGTAGAGGAGCGGATGTCGCGCATGCCCGATCCGGCGGCGCTGGAGACGGCGCGCGAACGAGTCGACGAGGTGCGCGCTTCGCTCACCGCCGTCACGCTGGAAGGCGAGGCGGTGCGTACAGCCTGGGTACGTGACGCACAGGATGCGCAGACCAAGCGACAGGGACTGCTCGACCAGTATCAGGAGCTCAAGGACCAGCGCCAGAGTGTCATTTCCGCCGGCCCCGACGGCGTTTGCCCCACCTGCGCCCGTCCGCTGGGAGCCGAGTACGCCACCGTGCTCGAGCTGCTCGACGGCCAGATCGAGGCGGTCGTGGCCAACGGCAACTTCTACAAGCAGCGCATCGAGCAGCTTCAAGTCGAGCCGAGGGAGCTCGACGAGCTCGATCGCCGCCGTCTCGCGATGGAGAAGGAGCTTTCCGAGGCGACCGGCGAGCTGGGACGGTTGAATGCGCAGGCGCAGGAGACGGGGAGGCTCCGCGATGAGCGGGAACGGCTGGTCCTGCGTGTGAGCGAGATCGAGTTATCTCTCGATCCATCGCTCGGCTCCTACGACTCGGCGCGGCACCTGTCCCTGGTGGCCGAGATTCGGGGCCTGGAGCCGCTGGCTCTGCGCGCCGAGCGCCTGCGCGCCGTGGGCGACCGAACCGCCGCGCTCGCGGCAGAGCTGGAGGCGGTGCGGAGCGAGCGCGATATGGCGGCGGCACTGGTTGCCGATCTGACGTCGCGATTGGCCGCGCTCGAGTACAGCGAAGCCGTCTACCGCGAGACCCGCGAGGCGGAAGCGTTGGCGGCGCACGCCCGGAGAGAGGCCGAGCTGGCGCTCGTTCGGGCGCGAGGAGAGAGCGGCGCGGCTTTCGAAGGGCTGGAATCGGTGGCCCGGCGGCGCGCGGAGCGGGCCGCTCGCGAGCGCGAGGCGGCAACGGTGGCCTCCGAGCTCGCGCTCCATCAGGAGCTCGACCGCAGTTTCACCGATCTTCGCACCGATCTCAACGCCGACCTGCGTCCCGATCTCTCCGATCTCGGGTCCGAATTTCTCCGCCAGCTCACCAACGGCCGATACACCGACCTCGAGCTCGACGAGGATTACTGCACGACACTCATGGAAGGCGGCGACGCCAAGGCGGTGATCTCCAGTGGCGAACAGGATGTCGCCAACCTCGCGCTGCGCCTGGCCATCAGCCAGATGATCGCCGAGCGGGCGGGACAGCCGCTCTCGCTGCTCGTGCTCGACGAGATCTTCGGGTCTCTCGACGACGAGCGCCGCGTCGCAGTGGTCGATCTCCTGCGCGCGCTCGGTGATCGCTTCCCCCAGGTCATCTTCATCACCCATGTGGAGACGGTCGGCAGGGAGTTCGATCGGGTAGTGAGAGTAACCTACGACGCGACTCGCGGTGTCTCGATCGTCAGGGACGAGCCGCTTGGAGGCGAAGATGTGGCGGCCTGACCGGAGCCTGCGCGGTCCCGAGCGTCCCGCCGTGCGCGACATCGACCCTCTCAATCGCGTCTTCGCGGAGTCGTTCACCGACCGCTACAGCCGGGACGGACTCGTCGGGGTGCGGGTGCCGCAGCTCACGCCCCTGGTCTGGCGCTACGCGCTCGAGGATGCCGGGGACGGGGCGATGGTCTGGCGCGATACCGACGGCCACATGGTGGCGTTCAACATGGTCCACCGATCGGGCTCCGAAGGATGGATGGGCCCCCTCGCGGTGCGTCCCGACCGCCAGGGCGAGGGAATCGGCTCGATGATGGTGCTCCACGGGCTGGACTGGCTGCGCGCGCACGGCGCCACGACGATCGGCCTCGAGACGATGCCGCGCACCGTGGACAACATCGGCTTCTACAGCAGGCTCGGACTCGTTCCCGGTCATCTCACCGTCACCCTGGTACGCGATGTGCCCCGGCGGAGCGGGCCGGCCCCCGAGCTCCTCTCGGCCGCTGGACGGCTGGCCGACGTCCGCATCGACGAGTGCCGCCGCCTCACCGACGCGCTGCTGCCCGGCGTGGACTTCACCCGCGAGATCACCGTAACCCGCGAGCTCCGCATCGGCGACACGACGCTGCTCAGGGAAGGGGGCGACCTCGTGGGGTTCGCCCTCTGGCACTCGGTGCCCCTCGCGGCGGGAAGGCCGAAGGACGAGCTGCGGGTCCTCAAGCTCGTGGCCCGCTCAGCGGAGGCGTTCGATCGCCTCCTCGATGGGCTGCAAGCCAGCGCTGCGACCGACCGGGTGGACCGGATCGCAATCCGGTGTCAGAGCGAGTTTACCGCAGCGTATCTACGCCTCGTCGGATTCGGTTACCGCGTGCATTGGACCGATTTACGGATGCTGCTCGACGGCTTTCCGCAGCGCGCCCCTCGCCAGGGGATTGTCATGTCGAACTGGGAGATCTGAGGCAGCCGCGCTCGCGAGAATCCGCTCGGCTTTGGTGAGTTGGGGGAGGGTGGTCTGCCGATGGGCTGAACAGTTCCAGATGGAGACGGAAGGTACGAGCGACCGGCCTGGGAGATGCTTCCAGGCCGGTCCGCGCATCGGTGCGCGAAGGAGGCCGGTGAGGGAGCGCAATAATTGGTAGGTATTGTCTAAATATAGGTCAGCATGTTGTTACAATTACAATTTTTAATGAAGTGTAAATATCGATGAAATAGCTACTTACTTATAGTGTCACTGGCATTAATGTTATGGACTGTATATTTATTGCGTATTGAGTTAGGTGCCCGAACTTCGCTACTGTGTGTCCAGCCCAAGGGAGGTCGTGGCGGGACGGGATCGGTTGGGTCTCATGCCTAGGAGCGGGATGAAAGGGTAAGGCCGATGACGTACACGTTCAAGCTTGCGCGGAGGCTCGCGGTCTCACGACCTTTAGCCATGGTGTCCGCCTTGCTCCTCGTCGTTGCGTGCGCCGGTGAAAACACCACCGCGCCGGAGGGAATCCCCTCCACCTCCACCACTCCTGTTGGGCTCGAAGTCTTGCCGCGCTCTGTGACCGTCGAAACGAATCAGCCCGTCAGGTTCCGCGGGCGTGCTCAAACCTCCGACGGCGGCCGTATCGTGACGCCTATCGTCTGGGCGTCCACCGGCGGCAGCATGAATCCTGACGGTACGTTCTCCTCCGCCATGCCCGGCACCTTCGAGGTCGTCGGCCGCGGCCGCGGGTGGAAGCATTCCGATACGTCGGTCGTCGTCGTGGTCGGGCCCCAGCCCGACCTGGCCAGCATCGAGGTGTCGCCCGACTTTGCGACGGTCCAGGCCGGATCGACTCGCACCTTCACCGTGGCCGGACATCTCTCGAATGGCAACACCGCTCCCGTGGGCGTGACCTGGGCCGCCACCGGCGGCGATATCGATGCCGCGGGCGGGTACACTGCGGGCACTGCTCCCGGCAGCTACAGCGTGATCGCCACGAACATCACCAGCACTCATGCCGACACGTCGACGGTGATCGTGAGCTCGAGCTCGCTTCCCACTCCGACGCCGATTCCCGCGCCGACGCCGACGCCGGTGCCCATGCCCGATCCGACACCGCTTCCCACACCGACACCCCTGCCGCCGGCGACGCCGGCCCCCGTGCCGGCTCCCACGGCGTCGCTCAAGCAGGTCGTGCTGCGGCCGGCGTCCTTTTCCCTGTCGGCGCTGGGCAAACGCCAGCTCCGCACCTTCGGCCGCACCACCGCGGGCGACAGCATCGCAGTGAGCGTCACCTTCGCTGCCACCGGGGGCACCGTCAACTCCTCCGGTCTCTTTACCGCCGGCAGCAGCGCCGGCAGCTATCGCGTCATCGCGAAGTCGGGGTCGCTTGCGGACACGTCGGTGGTCACCGTGGCCGCAGTCGCCACGACGGCTCCAGCGCCAACTCCTGCTCCAGCGCCCACGCCTGCTCCGACGCCGGCTCCCACACCGACGCCGGCTCCCCTGCCGGCGCCGACCCCGGCGCCGCCGCCGGTGGCCACGTTGGGCGTGGGGGTCCCGTTCGGACCGTTCCATCTGCCTAACGATCAGTTCGGGGTCCGGGCCTGGTACAACGGGGCGCTTCGAGCGCTGGCCCCCTCGAGCGCCGCCGCCGATCTGGCCGCGGCCAAGGCCAAGGGCATCCGGCTGGTGGTGAGCCTGCCCCAGAGCCGGGGGTTCTACACCAACGCCGACAAGACCTTCAACCTGGCGCTCTGGAAGCAGCAGATGGACCGGTGGCGGGGCTCGGCTGCCCTGCTGGAGACCTACTACGCCAACGGCACGATCATCGGGAACTACCTGGTCGATGAGCCCCACTGCGCGAGCTGCTGGGGGGGGCGGACAATTTCCTACGCCGACATCGAGGAGATGGGGCGCTACGCCAAGACGATCGCGCCGTCGATCCCGACGATCGTCCGGGTGCATCCGGGCTGGCTGCGCACTGGCAGCTTCACCTTCCACAACGTGGATCTGGCGTGGGCCCAGTACGAAGGCCCCCTGCACTCGCCGAGCTCGGGGATGACGCCCGAGCAGTTCCGCGACCGGAACGTGGCCGACGCCAAGGCACTCGGGATGGGGCTGATCCTGGGGCTGAACACGCTGGATGGCGGGGACGGCTCGAGCAAGCTGTCGGGGACCTACAACCTGCAGACGGTCACGACCCGCTGGCAGATGTCGGCGGCGGAGGTTGAGCACGCCGGCACCGTGTTCGCCCAGGAGCCGTACGCGTGCGCCGTGCTCAACTGGCGCTACAGCCCCACCATGGAATCATCCAGCTTCACCAGCACCCAGTACAGCGTCATCCGGGCATTCGACGACCGCAGCGACGTGAAGGCCGCGCTCGCGAAAGTCCGTGCCGTAGCCGGCAGCAGGGCCGTGACGCGCTGCCAGTAGGCGTACGCGGCGGGCAGGGACGTCCACGACCGGCCGGCGGGGCACTCCCGCCGGCCGGCTCGTTCAGGGATTGCCGGCCATGATACGATTGGCTGCCGGGTGCTGCAGCTCGGAAAGAACCTGGTGATAGACCGCGAGCGTGCCTTCCACCGTGTGAGCCAGGGTAAAATAGCGCTCGTAGAGCGCCCGGCCGTTGGCGCCGAGCCGCCGGCGGAGCTCGGCGTCGCGGAGGAGCTGCTCGATTCTCGCGCGAAGGCTTTCGACGTCTCCGCGAGGCACGACGAACCCTGTCTCGCCGTCATGCACCGACTCCTCGATGCCGCCGACCGACGATGCGACCACCGGCAGTCCGGCCCGCATCGCCTCGAGAATGCTTCGGGGAAAGCCTTCCCAGTTACTCATCAGGAAGAAGACCTGCGCTTCCGCCAGGCGGGTCTCGACGTCGAGGAGCTGGCCCCAGAAGCGCACTCGCTCGCCGAGGCCGAGCTCGGTACAGAGTGCGGTGATTTCGGGGACCAGCGGACCGTCGCCGATGAGGTCGAGCTCCCACGCATACTGGCGAAGCTCTGCCAACGCGCGCACCAGCGTCCGCTGGTCCTTCTGCAGCTCGAAGCGAGCCACCATGACCAGCCGCACCGGGGTGCGGCCCGGGTCGGCGCGGAGCGCCGGCGGAACGTCGGGCATGCCGTTATGGACCGTGACGATGTGCTCCGGACCCGTGATGCCGCGGTCCAGCGCCAGGCGCCGGTCGAACTCCGAAACCGTCACGATGCGGCTCGCAAGCGGGGCGGCCATGCGCTCTACGAGCCGATAGACCGATGCAGGCCCGCTCGGCACGCCGGGTGTGAACGCCCATCCGTGCGCGGTGAAGATCACCGGTATGCGAAGCGCCTTGCCGGCGAGCCGGCCGAGAATGCCCGCCTTGGACGAATGGGTAGACAGAAGGTCGGGCTGGAGCTCCCGGAGCGCGGCCCGGATCTCCCTTAGCGCCCGAAGGTCCTCCAGCGGCCGGATAGGAGCCACGAGGTGCTGCAGCGAATAGGTAGGGATTCCCTCAGCCTTCAGGGCATCGGTGAACGGGCCACTCCCGCCGGTGATGACTGCCGGCTCGTGCCCCTGTTCGCGCATTGCCGTCGTGAGGTCGCGAACGTGAATCTGGGCCCCGCCGATGGGGTCCGCGCGCGTCACCAGGTACGCGATCTTCACGCTGCGCGAATCTTCGCGTGACCACCTGCCATCAAGCTTCTCCTGGCATGCTCACGCATGCCGATAGATGCGCATCGTGGAGAATTTCACGCCTGTCCCGAACGGGGTGCCGTGGTCCCTGTTGGCTACGCGCAACATCTCCGTGGTATTCGCGGGAGAACGGTGGCGCCCTTCGCAGACGGCGGGAAGGGGCATGACCCCTGGCCTCAGTGAGGGTCACCCTCCTGCACTTATGGAACCATCTATGATACATTGTCTTGCGCGGCCGCGCCGTTCCGGCCCGGTTCCCGGCCACTCTTGACGGGCATGGATTCTGCTCTTCGGCGTTTGCTGTTCCCGAGCGGTACCGGACCAGCACGAATCACGCCGTCAGCAATAGCCCGGAATGTGTCGTGCCCCACGGAAGTTGGGCTATGTATCCCCTATTCTGTTCCGAGGACTATGCGAATTCTGGCCGCTCTTTTCGTTCTGGCCGCGCTGACCGGCGTTTCCGCCCTCACGGCCCAGGCCGCGCCCTCGGCCGGTCCCGCGACAACCCTCTCCCCCGGGGACACCATTCGCATCGTGGTCTGGAGAAAACCCGAGTTCAGCGGTGACTTCGTGATTGGGTCGGACGGGACCATCACCCACCCGCTCTACCGGGCGGTTCGGGTGGCTGGCCTTCCGATCGCCACGGCGGAGGCAAACATCCGGCGGTTCCTGAGCGACTACGACCAGAATCCGCAGTTCGTCATCGAGCCGCTCATCAGCGTCGCGGTGTCGGGCGAGGTGTCGCGTCCGTCGGTATTCGCCGTACAGCCCAAGACCAGCATTGCCGAAGCGGTAGCGCGAGCGGGAGGTACAACCCAGAATGGAAAGCGCGACCACGTGCGAGTGTTGCGCATCGAGCCCGGCGGCGCCCGTCGCGAGCTCTTCGTCAATCTGAAAGATCCGGCCGACCCGGTGGGACAGGCGCCCGTGCAGTCGGGTGACCAGGTCGTGGTCGATCGAAACAGGTCCTTCTTCAAGGACGTCCTCCTGCCGACTCTCAGCGTGCTCGGCTCCCTGGCTTCGATTGGACTGTTAATTCGGCGATTCAACAACTAGGTAGACTCTTCGATGCCAGACCATTTTCCTGAGAACCGGATGCTGCCTGGCTCCGTCGCCCCGGCGCCGGGGGATCACGGCGCCGCGCAAACGATTTCCCTCAGCCACATGGTCGGGGTTCTTCGGCGGCGCTGGCGGGTCATCCTGACGATGACCGCCGTCGGCGCGGCAGTCGGCGCCTTCCTGGCGGCCCGCCAGCCGCCCACCTACGAAGCCAGAGCGCTCATCCGCCTTGCCGGCGAGCGTCGCCAGCTCACGGGGAACATGGAGGCGCCCGAGCCCGAACTGGGGCGTACGGCCGATCCCATTCTCTCACTCGTCGAGCTGGTCCGGAGCCGGAGCGTCCTCGGAGAGGTGGTCGACTCCCTCGGCCTCCAGCTCCAGTCGGGCGAGCCAGATTTTCCCGCCACCGTGCTGACCGAGGTGCGGGTCGACCCGCGGGTCGGTGCCGACTCGGTCATGCTCGAGTTCACGCCGGACAAGGTCAACGCCCAGTTCGCCGGTCGTCAGGCCACCGCACCCTACGGCGGTGTGTTGCGGCTCGGCGCCGTGCAGTTCGCCGTTCCGTCCAAGCCCACGGTCGATCATGCGGTCGTGTACGTGGCCCCGCGCGAAGCGGCCATCGGATCGCTGAACGAGGTTCTCCTGGCAGCGCCGCGCGTGGGCACCGACATCATCCAGGTTTCGTACCAGTCGGACGATCCCGCACTTGCGGCGCGCATCGTGAATATGACGGTGACCTCATTCCAGGCGCTGAATATCCAGTCGGCTCGTGAAAAGTCGAAGCGGCGGCGGCTCTTCCTCGAGGAGCAGTTCGACCGCACCGACAGCATGCTGAACAAGGCGCAGGCGGAGCTGGCCAGCTTCCGGAGCCGGCAGCAGCTCGCCAGCTCCACCAGCCGGCTGGAGGCCGAGCAGACCGCGATGATAACCCTCGAGGGGCGGCGCGCCGAGCTCGAGGCCGACCGCAACACCTACGTCACGCTCCTCAAGAAGCTCAAGACCGACAACGATGCCGATCGTGAGGAGGCGCTCCGGGCACTGGCCAGCTCGCCGGCGCTGGGAGACAATCCATCGA
>JBOHSC010000268.1:0-2897 GCA_050733115.1 Gemmatimonadales bacterium | reverse complement strand
GTGGGCGCGCGCGACAGGCCCCACGAGTCGCGACCCGAGCGGCAACCGGTCGAAGCGGCCACGGCGCCGTCGATGCCCGAGCTCGACGACGACGAATTCCGGCTGTTGTCGCAGTTCGCGGAGCGGCAGGCCGATCTCGACCCGGAGTTCCGCACCAGCCTGGCCGTGAGTTTCGCCCGACGTCTCGCCGGCCATCCCACGCCGCCCGGGAGCTCGGATCTGGCCCACCTGCTCGATCTGCACGCGCGCGAGCTGGCCCGGCGGGAGGGGAGCCTTTCACGCCGCGGAGCCGCGGGATCGGGCACCCGCTTCGCCGCCCAGAAACGCGAGCGATGGGACGCCTTCGAGCGGCTGGCGGAGCGGGCGTCGATCGGAGGGCTCGACCGCTTTGCGTCGCACGAGCTCCCCGACTTCGCCGCCCGGTATCGGGAGGTGGCCGCCGACCTCGCCCGCGCCCGCACATACCGGGCGGACGCGGCCACCCAGGCGCGGCTGGAGCGCCTCGTCGCGGCCGGACACAACGCGCTCTACCGGGAGGACCGCGGTACCTGGCGGAGGCTCTGGCTCGTCCTCGCCCGGGAGTGCCCGGCGGCGATCATCGAGGCCCGGGGCTACGTGCTGGTGGCCTTTCTCGCTTTCGCGCTGCCGGCCGCGGCGGGATTTGCGCTCATGCGCGACCGGCCCGCACTGGCCGCCGAGCTGCTTCCGGACGTCATGCTGCGCCGGGCGGAGGCGGGCGCCGAGCGGCAGGCGCAGGGGCGCGGGTACGTGAACGTGGCCGCCGAAGATCGGCCGCTCATGGCGTCGGGCATCATCACCAACAATGTGCGGGTGGCCATCGCCTGTTTCGCCGGAGGGATTTTCCTGGGAGTCGGGTCGCTCGTTCTCCTGGCCTTCAACGGCCTCGCCATCGGCGCGAGCGCCGGCCACTTCGCGAACATGGGCCTACTGGGCTATCTCCTCGAGTTCATCATGGGGCATGGCGTGCTGGAGCTGTTCGCGATCTGGGTGGCGGGAGCGGCGGGGTTCTTGCTCGGCCGCACGGTGGTGGCACCCGGCACGCTTACCCGGGGCGATGCGCTCGTGCTCAGCGGACGGAGGGCGATCAGGATGGTTGGCGGCGCGGCACTGATGCTGCTGGTGGCGGGAACGATCGAAGGGTTCGTGTCGGCGAGCTCGGGGGGACTATCGGTGCGCCTGGCCGCCAGCGGGGCCAGTCTTGCATTCCTCTCGCTTTACCTCTTCTCAGGTGCTCAAAGCTCGCGGAGCATGGCTCGCATGCGGATGGCGAGCGCCTCGATCTCACGGAGGCTGGATACAGTTTCGGCGTCGATGCGTGACTCGTTGAGCAGCAGAAGCTGAGTCTCGGCCAGAAGCGCCGAGAGAGGATTCGAGAGGTCGTGGCGCAGTTTGCTCAGCCGCTGAGACTCGGTCATGCGCTCCAGTCAGACGAGGGAGAGGTACAGCGCCCGGACGTGGTGTTCCCGCAATCCACGAACTGATTGCCACAACTCATCTTCTGTGAGACCGCAAAAGATCTCCGCGGTCTCACTCTCGCGACCGCCCGGGTGCTGGAATCGCAATCGGCCGCGCCAAGACCCGTCGTCGGAGCGGCGAACGCTAAGGTGTAATGTTATAAGCAGATCGGCGAGTCGGAGGGGGGAGAGCTCGTGGACGACGGGCTCCCGGTATTCCAGAAGCGGGGGCCGGTAGGGCTGTGCCGTCATCAGGGAACCTCCTAAGAGGAGCCGGTGCGCGTAAAGATTATACCGGAGTGGAAGTTACGCAATGTACCACACCCCTCTTGACTGAACCAGCGGGGTACTCTAAGTTGAAGAGCTTCTTGTTCCGGCAGGACACTCCCCTACACAACCCGTAGCACGCGCTCCGATTTCGGGGCCCACCACATACACCACCCGACCCGCCGGTCCTTGCACCCTCACACTACCCAGCGCCCGCCGGTATGCCGGTCGGGCCCGCTCGTCTGGAGTCGCGGCCGTGGACATCGCTGAGCTGAAGCAGAAATCGGTGGCGGAGCTGCATTCGCTGGCCGAGCAGTTGAACATCACCAACTATTCGGGCCTCCGGAAGCAGGATCTGATCTTCCGCATCGAGCAGTCACTCCTCGACTCCGACACCGTCATTCGGGGCGAGGGGGTGCTGGAGATACTTCCGGAAGGGTACGGCTTCCTCCGCAGTCAGGATTGGAACTACCTCTACGGCCCCGACGACATCTACGTCTCCCCGAGCCAGATCAAACGATTCGACCTCCGCACCGGTGATACGGTCATGGGCCAGGTCCGCCCTCCCAAGGAGGGGGAGCGCTACCTCGCCCTGCTCAAGGTGGAGCAGGTCAATTTCGAGGAGCCGGAGAAGACCAAGCACCGAATCGCCTTCGACAACCTGCGTCCCCGCTATCCCGATGCGCGGATCAGGCTGGAGCGCAAGACAGGCGATCTCTCCATGCGGGTGGTCGATCTGCTCTCGCCGATCGGCAAGGGCCAGCGCGGACTGATCGTCGCCCCGCCGAAGGCGGGCAAGACGATCCTGATGCAGAAGCTCGCCAACGCCATCAGCGAAAATCATCCCGAAATCGTCCTCATCGTGCTGCTCATCGACGAGCGGCCGGAAGAAGTGACCGACATGGAGGAGAACGTCAAGGCGGAGGTCATCTCCTCCACCTTCGACGAGCCCGCCGACCGCCACGTGCAGGTGGCCGACATGGTCATCGAGAAGTCGAAGCGGCTGGTGGAGCACGGACGCGACGTGGTCATTCTGCTCGACTCGATCACCCGCCTGGCCCGCGCCCACAACGTGGTGGTGCCCCACTCGGGCAAGATCCTCTCCGGTGGTGTCGATGCCAACGCCCTCCAGAAGCCGAAGCGCTTTTTCGGTGC
>JBOHSC010000267.1:0-7861 GCA_050733115.1 Gemmatimonadales bacterium | reverse complement strand
GGTCGTAGGTGCTCGTGATCGTCATGACCTTGCTGATGCCGAATTCCCT
Source organism: Gemmatimonadales bacterium (assembly GCA_050733115.1). GTDB lineage: Bacteria > Gemmatimonadota > Gemmatimonadetes > Gemmatimonadales > GWC2-71-9 > CAVVWJ01. Next base: position 7,812 of record JBOHSC010000267.1, on the reverse strand, counting down.
GAGCCGCTCCTGAGCCACCCCCGAGAACTCCGCGGGATACCCGATGGCCCCAACCGCGATGATGGCTCCCTGGCCCGCCATCAGGCGAGGCACCGACGCCACCGTGCCAAGGCCGCCCGGATTGGTGAGCGACATGGTGGCCCCGGCAAAGTCGTCGGGCATCAGCCGGTTGTTGCGGGCCTTGTCCACGAGTGCCTCGTAGGCCGCGTGGAAGCCGGCGAAATCCATGGTGTCGGCCCGCTTGATGACTGGCACCACCAGGCCGCGGCTGCCATCCTTGCGCTGAACATCGACGGCCAGACCGAGCGCGATACCTTCGGGCACCACACGGTAGGATGTGCCGTCGTGGGTGACGAGGGTATGGCCCATGACCGGATACTGCTTGGTGGCCTGGATGACAGCATAGGCGATCAGGTGGGTGAACGAAACTTTCGAGGGGCGGCCGGCGGCTTCGAGTCCCCGGTTGAGACGCCGGCGCCGCTCCTCGAGCACGCCGACGGGCACCACCCGCAACGTCGTGGCGGTGGGAACCGTCAGGCTCTCGTTCATGTTGGCGACGAGCTTGGCTGCAGGTCCTTTGATCGGCGAGGCCCCGGCGGGAAGGGCACGGGCGGATGATGCCGAGGGTTCCGCGGGCACCGATGGCTCGGTCTTGTCCGCCGTCCTCGAGCCGTTCCGAACCGCGGGCGGGCGCTCGCCCACTACCCCGCTCTCGAAGAGCCGGCGCCAGTCGGGACCGACTGTTGCCGGATCCTTCAGGAACTCCTCGTACATGGCCTGCGCGAACCCCGCGTTGGCCGTTTCGAACACATTTGGATCCACGAACCAAGACCCTGGAATGGGATACGGAAAGATAATAGTCAGCCAATGGGGTTGGCAGGACGAACGCCTGTGGCGTCCATTGAGGCCTGCCAGGGACGTCTCCAGCGCATGCACCGAACGTTGATGCTCATCTCGGCCGCGTGCCTGTCCGCACTTGGCCTGCTCGAGGCATGCGGCGCTGACGACCGCGGCGCTCCCGACCCCACGACGCTCCTGATTGCCAGGACGGACACCGCGAGCGGCGACGCCCAGGTGGCTCCGGCCGGCACAACGCTCGAGCAGGAGCTCCGCGTCGTCGTCACCCGCGACGACCTTCCGGTGCCCGACGTGAGGGTGATCTGGGCGACCGGCGAAGGCTCAGTCACCCCCGTCTCCACCACCACCGACGCCAACGGTATCAGCTCGGCCCGGTGGACGCTCGAGTATCTCTTCGCCCAGCAGGTGGCCTCCGCCGCGCTCGGCGGCCCGGCGGTGTTCTTCACCGCGATCGCGACCCCCGACCCGAAGGCGCGGAACACCGTGCTGGTGCTGAACGACGGTGGCGGCAACCGCTTCGAGCCCACCGAGCTCACCATTGCCGTGGGCGACACCGTCAACTGGTTCTGGCTTGAGGGAAGCACAGGACACAACGTCGTACCCGACGATGGCGATTCGCCTCCCCAGTCAGGGCCGCTCGTCGGGTACCCGAAGTTCCACAGCTACCGTTTCGCGTACCCGGGTGTGTATCACTACCACTGCATGGCCCATGGCGGCGTGGCTGGCGCGGGAATGTCCGGCACCATTACCGTCCTGGAGGCGCCGGGGCCTTTTTGAGGGGAGGGGTGCCGGCGTCCAAGCCGCGCCCCGTGAATCGTCTTAGTAAGAACCACCTTTCTGCAAGAGTTGCGCGATATCAGCCCTGGAGATGCCTATGTGGATGGTGTCGGGACGTCGTGTCGGTTTCGTCGTGCTCGTGGCGATGGCCGGCGCGGGATGCAATGGAGACAGTGGACCCAGCCAGTCCCAGCTCAAGATGGAGAAGGCGCCCACCAAGAGTGGCGACGAGCAGACCGGCCTGGTGGGGACCAAGCTCGGCAACGACTTGAGGGTATTCGTCACCCGAGACGCCCAGCCGGTCAACGGCGCCACCGTCGCCTGGTTCACGAGTGAAGGGTCCGTCAACCCGACCTCGTCGATCAGCGATCCCGATGGCATAGCCACGACAGGCTGGACGCTCGGCACGACGATCGGCATCAAGGCGGCGACGGCCACGATTCTTGGCGCTCAGGGATCGCCACTGGCATTCACCGCTCAGGCCGTTGTCACTACCCCGCCGACCGGGGGAACCGTCGTCATCAACGTGCTCGGCCCCGACGGCGCAAATCGGTTCGAGCCCAGCGAAGTAACGGTGTTGCCGGGAACCACAGTCAGCTGGATCTGGTCCGCCGATGCCAAGCAGCACAACGTCGTGCCCGATGACGGCAGCGTTCCCGAAACCAGCGGCGTTCTAGCTGACGGGCCTCACGCCCACACCTACCAGTTCAACACCCTCGGCGCATATCGCTTCTACTGCGCCAATCACGGCGGCGCCGGTGGAGTGGGAATGTCCGGCACCGTAAACGTGGTCGATCAGCAGTAGTCGCTACGTTCCCCGGGCGGCGAACTCCACATAGCGCGCCGCCTCCGATCGGACCCGCGTCTCGTCCCAGCCCAGCTCTCCGCCCATCAGCTCGGCTACCCGGCCCGCGGCCTCGACGCCGCGGCCGCGATGCTCGTAGTAGAGATGCACCCGCCGAACCATCACATCCTCTACCCGCTGGGCCAGCTCTCTCCGTACCGCGTGGATGACCTCGGCTTCGATGGCGGGATGGGTCGGGGCGAGCCGCCGGAGGAGGCCCCGGTCGCGCGCGCACATGTTGCAGATGCCGGCCGATTCGGTGCCATAGTGGCGCAGAAGGTGCTCGACCGTGTCGGCGGGCATTCCGATCTCGAGCCCGCGCTCGCTGAAGGTGGCCAAATCGGCGGCCTCGCCTCCGGGCAGTGGTTCCTCCTCGGTATGGGCTTCGGCCTTGCGCGGGCGCCCGTCGCGGAACCGGAGCTCCCGCACCGCCCGGTCCACCACTTCCCGGGCCATCGACCGGTACGTCGTGAGCTTGCCTCCGGCAACTGTGATCATCCCTCCCGGGCCCTGCACCACGATGTGCTCTCTCGACCGACTCGATTCCTTTCCCCGCTCGGCCAGCAGCGGCCGCAGCCCGGCCCACGAGGCGCGTACGTCTTCCATGGCGAGCCGGGCGTTGGGAAACCGTGAGTTGGCGGAACGCAGGAGATAGACGATGTCGTCGTTGGTGGCGGTGGCCTGGTCGGGGGGGTCCCGACTGTCGGTATCGGTCGTTCCGATGTAGGAGAGGGGACCCCAGGGAAGAATGAAGAGGACGCGCCCGTCGATCGGACTGGTGAAGATGATCGCCTCGCGGTGGTCGATGCGCGACCGGTCGACCACGATGTGGACGCCCTTGGTGGGCTGGAGTATCGGTTCGGCGGCGGGATCCTCGAGCCAGCGGAGCCGGTCGGCCCAGGGGCCGGTGGCGTTCACCACCACACCGGCGCGGACAAGGGCGCGTTCACCGGTGATCAGGTCTTCGATCTCGGCTCCGACCACCCGGCCAGCCGTGCGCTCCAGTGAGCGGACCGCCGTATAGTTCGCAACCAGAGCGCCGTGATGAATGGCGGAGCGCGCCGTGGCCAGGACCAGCCTGGCGTCGTCGCACTGGGCGTCGTAGAATCGCGCGCCACCGAGCAGCCCGCGCTCCCGCAGCATGGGCTCGGCCTCGAGCAGGGCGCGCTTGCCCAGCATCCGGTGCAACCGCACATTGCGGAACAGCGCGAGCGCGTCGTACAGCCACATGCCCGCGGCGAGCTGCCAGAGTGCGATTCGGTCGCCGCGGTGCAGGGGAAAGATGAATGCCAGCGGCCAGACGAGATGCGGCGCAATCTGGAGCAGGATGCGGCGCTCCCGATTGGCTTCGAGGACGAGGCTCAGATCGCCCGTCTCGATATACCGGAGGCCACCGTGGATCAGCCGGCTCGAGCGCGAGCTGGTACCGGAGCCGAGATCGCTCTGTTCCACCAGGACGGTGCGGAGGCCCCGCATCGCCGCATCGCGCGCCACGCCGGCTCCGGTGATTCCACCGCCGATGACGAGGACGTCCGCGGATTCCGCGCCGATCTCCGCCAGTGTGGCTCTTTCGGAGGAACGCCCGTCGTGACCATTCCGCCCATCCCGCAGCTGCCTCGGCCGAGCACCTGGTACGTCTGGCACGCTCATCGATTGGGCCCCGGGACCCGGGTGTTGGATCTGGCTTGTGGAGAAGGGCGGCACAGCCTCGCGGCGGCGGCGGCCGGCGCCGCGGTGGTGGCCGTGGACCGGGACGAATCCAGGATTGCCATGGCGCGCGAGCTGGCCGATCGGAGGGGTCTCGCCATCGAGTGGCGCATGGTGGATCTCGAGGGAGCGTGGCCCGACTTCGGCTCTTTTGATGCGATTCTGATGTTCAATTATCTTGACCGGGCGAGATTGTCTCAGGTCCGCGAGCTCGTCGCCCCCGGCGGCCTCCTCATGATCGAAACATTTCTCGCCGCCCAGCGCGATTTCGGCTGGGGGCCAACTTCGGAGGACCATCTCCTCCAGCCGGGCGAGCTTGCCCGACTCGTGAGTCCGTTCCGGGTGCTGCACGGGCGTGAAGTGCTCGAGCCGGTGGACGCCGAGCGGTGGCGCGCGGTGGCCAGCATCCTCGCCAGGAACGGGTAAGATCGACTCATCCTCATTCCGGGGCAACATGCACGACTCTCGGCCGGACCGGCGGGTCGCGATCGTCGCAGGCCTGCGCACTCCGTTCGCAAGGAGCGGAACCGTATTCCGCGACGTTTCCGCGGTGGCGCTTGCCCGGCACGCCACACGCGAGCTGCTCTACCGCAGCGAGCTCGACGGCCGCGAGGTGGATGAGGTCATCTTCGGCCAGGTGGTCCCCTCGGTCCTGACGCCCAATGTGGCGCGCGAGGTGAGCCTCCTCCCCCAGTTCCTCTCCAGCGTCCCAGCCTACACACTCAACCGGGCCTGCGCCTCCTCCGGCCAGACGATCTCCAACGCCGCCGACCAGATTGCGCTGGGCCACGCCGACACGATCATCGCCGGCGGTGTCGAGTCGCTCTCCGACATTCCCATCCTGCACTCCCGGCGCCTCAGCCAGATCCTGGTCGAGGCAGGCAAGGCACGCACCGTCGGCGGGCGAATCGGCGCGCTGGCCAGGACCCGTCCACGCGATCTCCGCCCGGTCACTCCGGCGATCGCCGAGCCGTCCACCGGCGAGAGCATGGGACAATCGGCGGAGAAGATGGCCAAGGAGAATGGGATCACCCGCGACGCGCAGGACCGCCTGGCCCTGCAGAGCCACCAGCGGGCCGCCGCGGCCACCGCCGATGGACGATTCACCGCGGAGATCGCGCCCTGGTTCGGCGGCCGCGATATGACCGAGATCGTCGGCAGCGACAACGGCATACGCAGTGATGCGTCCCTCGAGGCACTCGCCAAGCTCAAGCCGGTCTTCGATCGCCGGTACGGCTCCGTCACGGCCGGCAACTCCTCGCCGCTCACCGACGGTGCGGCGGCGGTTCTGCTCATGTCCGACGCAAAGGCGCGCGCCCTCGGCTACGAGCCGCTCGCATATCTCAGGAGCTATGCGGTGAGCGCCGTCGATCCGGCGTGGCAACTGCTCATGGGACCGGCCTACGCCGTCCCGAAGGCGCTCGAGCGCGCCGGGATCGGGTGGAACGACCTCGGCCTCGTCGAGATCCACGAGGCCTTCGCCGCCCAGGTGCTCTCCAACGTGGAGGCGTGGAGGTCGCGCGAGTGGGCCGACCGGCTTGGCCTGCTTGGACCGGTTGGCGAGGTGGACTGGGAGCGCACCAACGTGATGGGGGGGTCGATCGCGATCGGGCATCCGTTCGGCGCCACCGGCGCTCGTCTCGTGACCACGCTGGCCCACGAAATGCGCCGGCGTGACGCGCAGTTCGGGCTGGTCTCCATCTGCGCGCAGGGCGGGATGGGGTTCGCGATGGTCCTGGAGCGCCGGTAGTGTCGGCCCTCACCACCGTCCTCGAGAACGGGATCGCGGTCGTCACCTTCGATTTGCCGGGTGAGCCGGTCAACAAGCTCACCGCGGCCACGAAGGTGGAGTTCGAGGCCCTGCTCATCCGCCTGCGCGACGATGCGTCGATCCGCGCCGCCGTTCTCCTGTCCGGCAAGCCCGACACCTTCATCGCCGGTGCCGACATCGAGGAGTTCACCGCGCTTACCACCCGGGCGGCGGCGGAGCGGCTGAGCTTCGAGGGACAGGAGCTGGTGAGCCGGGTGGAGACCCTCGCCAAGCCGGTCATCGCCGCCATCCACGGCGCCTGTCTCGGTGGAGGCCTGGAGCTTGCCCTCGCCTGCCATTACCGCATCGCGACCGATCATCCCAAGACCCAGCTCGGCCTTCCCGAAGTGCAGCTCGGGCTGATCCCGGGAGCGGGAGGGTGCGAGCGTCTGCCCCGGCTCATCGGCGCACGCGCCGCGCTCGAGATGATCCTCACCGGGAAGAGCGAACGCGGGCCGAAGGCGCTGAGGCTCGGGCTGGTGGACGAAGTGGTGCCGCAGAGCATTCTCCGGCGGATCGCGCTCGTGGCCGCCGACCGTCTCGCGCGCGACGGGCTTCCCCGGCGCGCCCCGAAGGGCGGCATGCAGGGCCTGCTCCTCGACCGGACGGCCGTGGGGCGGCGTCTGGTATACCGGACGGCGCGCGCCGAGGTGCTCACGCGCACCGGCGCCCACTATCCGGCGCCGCTCGCGGCCCTCGAGGTGGTACGCATCGGCCTCGAGCATGGCGTCACCGCCGGTCTCTCCGAGGAGCACCGGACCTTCGGCGAGCTCGCAATGGGAGACGTGTCTCGTAAGCTGGTCCAGATTTTCTTCGCGACGACGGCGCTCAAGAAGGACGATGGGATCCCGCCGGGCATCGCGATTCCCCGCCAGGTGCGGCGCCTCGGCATCGTCGGCTCGGGATTCATGGGTGCGGGAATCGCCGGCACGGCGGTGCTGAACGTCGAGGTCGACACGCGCCTCAAGGACTCCGAGCTCACGCGGGTCGGAAAAGGGCTCAAGGCGGCCACGGCGATTCTCGCCGCCCGGCTAGAGCGCCGCCGCCTCACCCGCCCGCAATTCGAACGGCTGAGCGCCCTCCTCTCCGGCTCGGCCGACTACAGCGGCTTTTCCCGGGCCGATCTCGTCATCGAAGCGGTGTACGAGGATCTCGACCTCAAGCGCGCCGTGCTGGCGGAGGTCGAGGTGATCGCCCGGCCCGACACCATCTTCGCCAGCAACACTTCGACGATCCCGATCCGGGAGATCGCCGCCGAGGCGCGCCATCCGGAGCGGGTGATCGGCATGCACTTCTTTTCCCCGGTGGAGAAGATGCCGCTGCTCGAGGTTATCCCCACCGACGACACCGCGCCGGAGGCCATCGTCACCGCGGTACGGTTCGGACGGCGGATGGGGAAGACGGTCATCGTGGTCGCGGACCAGCCCGGCTTCTGGGTGAACCGCATTCTCTCGCCCTATCTCAACGAGGCAGGCATCCTCCTCTCAGAGGGGGTGCCGATCGAGCTGATCGACCGGACCATGACCGTGTGGGGATTTCCGGTGGGACCGGTGACTTTGCTCGACGAGGTTGGCCTCGACGTGGCGCAGAAGGCCTCGAAGGTGATGTACGAAGCGTTCGGCGAGCGGATGCGCCCGTCGGAGTCGGTGGGGAAGTTGCTCGGCGCGTCGCGGCTGGGACGGAAGGCGGGGCGGGGGTTCTACCGCTACGAGGGCGGCCACAAGGCGGGTCCCGACGACTCGGCCTACCAGCTTCTGGGCGTCCGGCCGGTAGAGACGGCCGACAGAACGCGGGTGGAGCGCCGCCTGGTGTATGC
>JBOHSC010000266.1:0-1985 GCA_050733115.1 Gemmatimonadales bacterium | reverse complement strand
TGTCCGATGGTGGCGCCATGGGTGCACTTCACATCGTCGGCATAGATTTCCAGCTGGGGCTTGGTGTCGACTCTGGCATCGTCGGAGAGCAGGAGATTGCGGTTGGTCTGCTTGGCGTCGGTCTTCTGCGCCTCGGGGCGCACGAACACCTTGCCGTTGAACACCGCGTGCGAGCGCCCATCGAGCACGCCCTTATAGACCTCCCAGCTCCGGCAATGCGGCTGGTCGTGGTAGATGGCGGTGTGGTTGTCCACCACCTGATCGTCGCGGGTGAGGTAGAGACCGTACATCAGGGTCTCGATATTCTCGTCGTTGAGCCGGACGTGCAGGTTGTGGCGAGCCAGCGCCGCACCCATGGCCATCGAGAAAGAGCGGTAGTGGCTGTCGCGCTGCTGGTCGACGTGGGTCAGACCGACGTGGAGGGCGCGCTCGCTCTCGCGCTGGATCCGGGTGTGCTCCAGCCAGGAGCCCGCGCCGGCCGAAACCTCGGTGACCGGATTGGTCCAATAGACCTGGCCCGGGGCGAGCGTGACGTAGCTCTCGATGACCGATGCACGAGCGCCACGCTCCACCACGATCAGGTTGCGCGGATGGGTGACGGTACCGGCCGCCTCGGGGGTGGTCACGAAGAGGAGGTGCACCGGCAGGGGAAGGTCGACACCCGCCGGGACGTAGACCACTCCTCCCTCGCGCAGGAAGGCGGTGTTGAGCGCGGTGAAGGGGGTGCCCTCGGCGGGAGCGTGCCGGGTGAGGTGCTGCTCCAGCAATCCCCCGTCGGTCCGCAGCGCCTCAGCAAGGCTGCCCACGCGGACACCGCGCGGCAGAGGGCCGATCTCGCTCAGCGACTCGCTCAGCGTTCCGTTGACGAAAACGAGTGCAGTCCATTCGGGGTGGCCGAAGACGAATGGTTCGAGCTGCTCCCGGCTCACCTCCGCGGGCGTACCGTTAGCCAGGCGCCAGTTTCCCTGGGCGATCGCCGTGATGGGGGTGAACCTCCACTCCTCCTCGCGTGCGGTCGGGAAGCCGGTCCGGGAAAAGCGCTCCATGGCGGCGCGCCGGATCGGCTCCAGCCACTCCGGCCCATCGACCGTGGCGGTGCCCGCCAGCGCCTCGAACTCCTGCACCAGCGCCTGGCTCATGAAACGGCTCCGGCCGGCTCCTCGAGCCACTCGTAGCCGCGGGCCTCGAGCTCCAGCGCCAGCTCCTTGCCGCCCGACTTCACGATCCGGCCGTTCGAGAGCACGTGGACCTGATCGGGAACGATGTAATTGAGCAGACGCTGGTAGTGAGTGACCAGGATCGTGGCGTTGTCCGGGCGGCGAAGCTCGTTGACGCCATTGGCCACGATTCGGAGCGCGTCGATGTCGAGGCCCGAGTCGGTCTCGTCGAGAATGGCGAGCCGGGGGTCCAGCACCGCCATCTGGAGGATCTCGTTCCGCTTCTTCTCACCACCGGAGAAGCCGAAATTGACGGCGCGGCTCATGATCTCGGGCCCCCAATCGACCACCTTGAGCTTGCTCTCGAGGAGATCGATGAAGTCCATCGAGTCCACCTCTTCCTGGCCACGCGCCTTTCGCAGCTCGTTGTATGCCGCGCGCAGGAAGTAGGCGTTGGTGACGCCGGGAATCTCGACGGGGTACTGGAAGGCGAGGAAGACGCCGGCCTGTGCCCGCTCCTCGGGCTCGAGGTCGAGCAGATCCTGCCCCAGGTACGTGACGGAACCGCCGGTGACCGTGTAGGCGGGATGACCGGCGAGCACCTGGGCCAGAGTGCTCTTTCCCGAGCCGTTCGGTCCCATCACGGCATGCACCTCACCGGCATTCACGATAAGCGTGACACCTCTGAGAATTTCCTTGTCTCCGGCTGAAGCGTGCAGATCTCTGATTTCCAGCAAGCTCGCTCTCCTTGGTAGACTCCTTACCCTACGCTTCCTTCCAGACTCACTCCCAACAGCTTCTGCGCCTCGACGGCGAACTCCATCGGCA
>JBOHSC010000265.1:0-2708 GCA_050733115.1 Gemmatimonadales bacterium | reverse complement strand
CGCAGTCATCCCAACCCTCCCCCAAAAAAAGAAACCCGGCCATACCGGCCGGGTCCGAAGCAGAGCGGCACAACGCCTAGCTTGCGGAGGAAATCCCGACCAGTTCCTGTACCTGGAGCTCCTGCTTCATCAGATCGGCGAGTGAGATGCTGGCCAGCAGCTCATCCACCCGCTGCTGGAGGGCATGCCAGACCGGCCTGATGCTGCAGGTGGCGTCGGTGCTACATCGCGCGGCGTCAACCGGGTGGGTATCGCAGTTGACCTCGAAGGTCTGATGCTCCGAGGCGCTCATGACGTCGCGGACCGAGATGGCGGCAGGCTCCTTGGCGAGGTAGTACCCGCCCTTGGCGCCCCGGACGCTCTCGACGAGGCCGGCGCGGCGCAGGCGGAGGAGGATCTGTTCGACGTAGTCGGCGGGAAGGCGTTCGGTGTCGGCCAGCTCACGGGCCGCGACCGGCCCCCCACCGCTCCGACTCCGCTTGGCGAGGTGGATGGAAATGATGAGGCTGTACTCGGTCCAAGTGGTAACCCGCATGAAGGTGGAATATGAGGGTGGGGAGGGCCGGATTCAAGCGCGGTTCCGGCCTGGATCACCTCTTTTCGGCTGCCGTCCAGCGCACGACCTCCTCCGGCGTGAGGGTTCCATGAGGACGGATCCTGGCGTCCCGGAACGACCCGGCGAGGATATCCCCGAAGTATTGTGACCAGGACAGCATGGTCCCGTAGCACACCGCTTCATCCGGATCGGGCGACGAGACCTCCGTCTGGACCCTTCCCAGCAGCTCCTTCATGAGCCACTCCGGCACCTTCGACCGCGCCGAAGGGAAGATGAAGCCGTACAGGACGAGATGCGCGAGCAATACCCGCCAGTAGGGGCCGAAACGGTCGAGCACCCGCCCCCAATCGAGCTTCTCGCCGTGCATCAGGATGATGTGGGCCACATCGGCGCCGTCGAATCGCTCGCGCTCCATCACGAACGACTTGGACCAGAGCGTTTCCTCCGCGGGAGCGATCCTCACCTCCATCCCCAGCACCTCGCGCACCCGGGCATGCTCGAACCACTCGTCGTCCACCCGCGCCGTCCCGTTTCCCGAGTTGAAGATCACGTCGATGAACCCCACCCGGGACCGGATCTTGGCAAGCCAGTGCGAGTGGATGAGATCAGCCTCGTAGCCCGCGGAGGCGCAGGCATTGAGGAGATTGTGGACGTCCTCGGGACGCACGAACAGATCGAGATCCTTGGTCGAGCGATCGATTCCCGACTGATGCAGGAACGCGAACGATCCTCCCACCAGGAAGGGGACGTCCGCGCGAGTGAGCGTCTCCATTGCCTCACGGTAGAATGCCCGCGAGGGAGTTTCGACCATCGATTGTGTCGGCGACACCGCCATCATGGGCTCCCCCTGTGGGTCCATGATAGGGGCGGGCTGGGGGTGGCGTTGTGGCGCGGATCACCGCTCCGCCGCCCTCGGCAGGGTTGATTGGGCGACATGGCTGACGCGAGAGGCACCGTACGGGTGGCCGCGGTGGGAGACCTGCATTTCGGGCGGGGTGAGCAGGGGGTGCTGCTCCGGTCGCTGTTCGCCGAGGTGGCCGAGCGCGCGGACGTGCTGGCGCTCTGCGGCGATCTCACCGACCGCGGCGACCCCGAGGAGGCACGGGCGCTGTCCCGGGTCCTTTCCGCGGTCCCGATTCCCATCGTCGCCGTCCTGGGCAACCACGACTACGAATCGGCCAGAACTCCCGAGGTGAGCCGAATTCTCTGCGACGCCGGTGTGCGCATGCTCGATGGCGAGTCGTGCGAGATCGAGGGGATCGGATTTGCCGGAGCAAAGGGGTTCGCCGGCGGATTCGGGCGGGGGACTCTGGGGCCCTGGGGCGAAGAGATCATGAAGGCGTTCGTACAGGAGGCGCTTGCCGAGGCGCTCAAGCTCGAGACCGCGCTCGGACGGCTGCGCACCGACCGGCGGGTGGCGCTCCTGCACTACTCGCCGATCGAGGGAACGGTCGAAGGGGAGCCGAAGGAGATCTATCCATTTCTGGGATGCAGCCGTCTGGAGGAGCCGCTGACCCGCTATCCGGTGGACGCGGTATTCCACGGGCATGCACACCACGGCGCGGCAGAGGGAAAGACGCTGAACAACGTGCCGGTGTACAACGTATCGTTGAACCTGTTGCAGCGGGTGTTTCCGGGCTCATTGCCGTTCAGGGTGGTGGAGCTGGAGAGGTAACTCCTCACCCCCCGGCCGGAATCCCCTTCCCACCCCCGGGTACCCCCAGCTCGGTCATCGCGCGCAGATCGAGTACCTCCTCCAGCTCTGCGCCCTTGAGGATTCCCTTCTTCGTGACCAGCTCCTTCACGGTGAGCCCGGTGGCCAGCGCCTCCTTGGCCAGCTTGGCCGCCTCGGCGTACCCGATCTTCGGCGCCAGTGCGGTGACGAGGGCGGGGCTGCGCTCCAGCCAGTACGCGCACTGCGCCTCATCGGCCTCGATGCCGTCGATGCAGCGCTCCGCCAGCACACGGGTGGCGTTGCCGACGATGATCAGCCCGAAGACGATGTTGTGGGTGATGACCGGCATCATGACGTTGAGCTCGAGCTGCCCCGCCTCCGACGCCATCGCGACGGTGGTGTCGAGACCGAGCGCCTGGTAGCAGACCTGGTTCACCATTTCCGCGACCGACGGATTCACCTTGCCCGGCATGATGC
>JBOHSC010000264.1:0-10830 GCA_050733115.1 Gemmatimonadales bacterium | reverse complement strand
GGTCTGCATGCCGCCGATGTTCGTGAACGTCGGCGCGTACGTGGATACCGGGACGATGATTGACTCGCACGCACTTGTGGGATCGTGCGCGCAGGTCGGCGCGCGCTGCCACATCAGCGCCGCGGCGCAGATCGGCGGCGTGCTCGAGCCCGTCGGCGCCCTGCCGGTGATCATCGAGGACGACGTCCTAGTCGGCGGAAACTGCGGCGTGTACGAGGGCGCGATCGTCCGGGAGCGCGCCATCCTGGCGCCGGGAACGATCCTCACCGGCGGCACGGCGGTGTTCGACCTCGTTCACGACCGGGTCTACCACCGCGAGGGTGACCAACCGCTCGAGATTCCGCCCGGCGCGGTAGTGGTGCCCGGCACCCGTCCAGTACGGATCGGCCCTGGGCGTGAATCGGGCATCGCCCTCTACACTCCGGTGATCGTCAAGTATCGCGACGAAAAGACCGACACGTCGGTGAGGCTGGAGGAGCTGCTGCGATAATGCCCACCCACACCCACTACATCTGGTTCGAAACGAAAAAGCGCCAGGAGATCATCGACATCACCGAGGAGGTCGACGAGCAGGTGCGCGTGAGCGGCGTTCGCGAGGGCATGGTCCTCGTGTCCGCCATGCACATCAGCGCCTCGGTGTTCATCAACGATCACGAATCGGGGCTCTGGGAGGACATCCTGAAGTGGCTGGAAGGCACCATCGCGCCATGGGACCCCAAGCGCTACCGGCACAATGAGACGGGGGAGGACAATGCCGCTGCGCACCTCCGAAGTCTCACCATCGGGCACGAGGTAATCGTGCCGATCACCGCCGCACGGCTGGACTTCGGACCCTGGCAGCGGATTTTCTACGGGGAATGGGACGGGCAGCGACGCAAGCGCGTGATCATCAAGGTCATGGGAGAGTGAGGGTTGCCTTGGCTTCCGTTCCCGGCACCTCGGCGATCAGGGACCGCTTGCCCGAGCCGCGGGCGGGCGCCCATCGCACTCGAGCCTGACCTTGAGCATCGGTCACTGCCCGGGCGGGGCTGACACTGCCGCTCGCACTGCGGAACCGAACCGTCCGCTCGGCAACGGAGTTGCCGAACTCGTCGGTGACTGCGACCAGCAAGGACTTCTCGAGCGAGTGGCCGGAGCCGAGTGCCGCGTGGAAGGGGAGGAATTCGAGCTTGGCGGCATTGCGGCTCCGTGCCCGTGCCGTGAGATCGAGACCCGATGATGCCGATTCCAACCGGACCCCCATCCGCTGCTGGCCCGCCGCACGGCCCAGAGTCCAGCGAAGTTTCGCCTGCCCGGTCGAGTCGGTCCGCATGGAGCTGTCAGGAACGCTGCCGTTCCTGGGAACCACCGCCAGCCGGGCGTCGGGCACCGGATTCCCCAGGCGATCGACCGCCGCCACCACGACCGCCCGCGACAGCAGCGCACCGACCGTTCCCACCTGGTCGTCGCCCGCACGGACCCGGATCGAGGCCGCCGACCCGGGCTGCCCCGTCCCTCGCCCAGTAAGGGTCGGCATCGTGCGAGCATTGCCGATCTGGACCTGGATGCGCTGGCGGCCTGCCTTGGGACCGAGCTTCCACCGCGCCCGGGTTTCACCGAGGGAGTCCGTGCGGGACCCGAGCGCAACGACGCTCCCGCCGTCAGGCGTACTCCACGAGGCGGGAACGTCGGCAAGCGCGACACCGGCCGAATCGGTCACCCGAACCAATACCGGCTGACTCAGCGTATCGCCCACCGGGCCGGTGAGGTCTTCACTGACCAATGTGACTCTCGTGTAGGCAGGCACCGGGTCGGCCTCGGCGGTCAGCACCGGGAGCACACTCACTCCTTCCGTCGCGATGGCGAGGTGCTGGCGCCCGGGAACCTCGCCCAGAGTCCACACCGTCCGCACGGTTCCCCGAACATCCGAGGTGTCCATTGCGGGCAGGCAGCTTCCCTGCCCGTTCTGAATCCGGAACTCGACAGGGACCCCGGAAACCGGCCTGCCACTGCGGGAAACGACCTGAGCGGTCACCGGCGTGGAGAGCGGCCGGCCGGCCGGAGCGCGCTGGTCTTCCCCCGCCACCACGGTCACCGACGCGGGCACCGCAAGCACCTCCACCCGGAGTCCTGCCTGAAGCTCACCGGATACGGCGGTGAGCGTTGCCTCTCCGGGCGTCATGCCCAAGGCCTGGTTGAGAGTGTCCACCGCGACGATCGCGGCGTCCGATGTCCGCCAGGCCACCGTGGCGCCAGTGATCCGAGCGCCGCGGGCGTCAACCACAGCCGCCAGCGGCTGCCCGCGCTCGCCCTCAGGGATCCGAAGCAGGCTGTCACCGAGCCGGATGCCGGCCGCCTCCTGGCGCACCGCGATCCGGGAACGCGCAACCACTCGCCCGACGCTCACGACGATCGTGGTCACGCCGGCTCCCCGCGCCACGACGGTGCCCCCCTGGTCGACTGAGGCCACGCCCTCGTCCGTGCTGGTCCACACCGGGGTGATTCCGGTCAGGGTCGCGCCCCGCGCGTCGGTGACTGTAACCGCGAGCTGAATCGAGTCGCCGAGCGAGGTGGCAGTACTTGTCGAGGGCGTAAGACCGGCCCAGCGAGCCTCGGGGCCGATGGCGGCTTCCTTATTCGGTAAGCCGACGAAGTCCTTGAGTGTGCTGGACGAGCTGAGAATGGAGACCAACGCCGCACCGGCGGAAAGGGTGCCGACGCCGAGTTTCCAGATGCTCGCCACCCACCCGGGCTTGGCCCGGGACGCGCTCACCGAGGGGATCCCATCAGCTAGCGCATCCAGTCACAGAGCGGCACGCCCTCTTCTCCCGCCATCTCCCTGTCCGCGTCGGTTCTCGGCGACTCCACCCCACCTACCGTCCCAACGAAGATCACGCAGCTCTTTCCCGGCTGCTGCCGGTGCACCGCGCGCGCCTGCCACCCGCTTGGGCCGGCGGCGAGGATCTGGACCTGCACGTCGCGCTCGGGGGGGAGCGCCAGCGCCTCGGCGCTCGAGGCATAAGTCTTCTGCGTCTGAAAGAAGCGGAGCTGCGCCGCGGTGACGGCACGGAGAGCGTTCTTGAGCACCGACGCCGGCGTGGCCTGCCAGCCGGCGGACGCGCTCGTCTGCGCGGCGCCCTGGGAGTGGGCCGAGAACGAGATGAGTAGAGCGAGCGCACAACGACGCAACGTCCTACGGGGACACATTCGTTCCTCCCGGCCGAGGTGAAAGTCGATGGCGGGCGGTCAAGCAGTGATCGATGAGCAGGGGAGATCGGATCCCGCCCACCGCTCACTACCTGCCGCCCGCCGTGAATCCGGGTCGGCGAAGGGTCAAAAGCCGGACCATTCTGCGATATCGCCTCCGGCGGAGCAGTCCGCAGGAACCGGACACCGTCCAGCTAGTTGTCGGCAGGGGGAGGAAAATGCCTGAGGAATGAATCCAACCGTCGTGGGGCATTGAGCATTCGTGCCGTGCAACTTCTTGCTCTGCCCGGGTCCGCGATCGCGCCGAGCCGCGCGCCAAGGTCGGCCGAGCGTGCACCGAAACGGGCTGGTTCAGTTGCGACTCGCGCCAAATGCCCGCGATTCGACGGGGGGAAAATCGGTGTGCCCGCGCAGTAGACTGCACTACATGAGACGGTACCTGGGGCCGCTTCCGCCCTCACGCGGTGTCCACCGCGGCCCGATCACGTCGGTGGCCTTGCAATCCACACAGTTGGGCGGGTTGACACGGAGCTCGTTTTCCACGCGCTCGTAGACTCCGGCCGGACACATGTGGGTGTAGAAATCGGCGACCTCAGGGGTCACGTCCTGGCCGACGATCAGATGAGAAGGGATGGTATCGCGGGTTGCGTTCCCCGACTTGAAAACGGCGTCGAGTTTTCCGAAAGTCAGCACGCCGTCCGGAGCAAATGGCGCCGCGGCGGTAACGCGCCGGGGTGTGGCGGCGTCCTCGGCCATGTCGATCTTCCCACCCGGAAAGCGCCCGCCAGTAAGGGTCATCAGCCCTGCCTTCACGCCGCCCGCCCAAAAGCCGTCCTTGAAGGCGAGCCGCATGTTCCTCGTGCGATACATGTCGTCCACTACGTAACTGCCGTCCACCATGCGGTCGTACGTCGAGAGGGCGGCGCCGGTCACGTCGCCGGTCTTGAGCGCGGCGAATGCGGTGCGCGCCGCGTAGATGCCCGACTGCATGGCATAGTGGATCCCCTTGAGCGACGGAACGTCCACGAACCCCGCCGTGTCGCCCACGAGCATGATGCCGTTGCCACTCCTCCGCTCCGGCAGCGCGAAGTACCCTCCTTCGGGAATC
Source organism: Gemmatimonadales bacterium (assembly GCA_050733115.1). GTDB lineage: Bacteria > Gemmatimonadota > Gemmatimonadetes > Gemmatimonadales > GWC2-71-9 > CAVVWJ01. The sequence goes on along the minus strand of JBOHSC010000264.1, from coordinate 6,536 downwards.
GTCTTGGCGCCCCACTCGAGGAGTTGTCCGCCGTCGAGCTGAGAGTGGAAGAGCGGGTGCAGCTTCATCAGCTGAAAGAGCTCGTGAACGTCGAGGCTTGCATCGTGGTAGTCGAGCCCAACGACGAGGCCGAGCGCGACCTGGCTTGGCCCGAGGGGATACATGAAGCTCCCGCCGAATGCGTCGGTGGGAAGCGGCCACCCGAGAGTGTGGATCACGGCGTCGAGCGGGCGCTTCGTCTCCCATACCTCCTTCACGCCCAGGGCAAATAGCTGCGGATTGGCCGAACCAACCCGCTGCCATTCGCGCCATGCCTGACCCAGTGTCCCCCGGGTTCCCTCCGCGATGACGGTGAGCTTGGCGGTGAGATCGGTGGGCTCGGTATAGGAGGCGGTAGACTGTCGGTTTCTGTCGAGCCCTGAAGGAGTGGTGCGGACGCCGCGCACCGCCGCCCCATCCACCAGCAGCGCATCGGCCGGGAATCCCGCGAAGAGATTGACCCCCAGCGCTTCCGCCCGCTCACCCAGCCACCGCACCATCTCGCAGAGCGAGGCGGTGTAGTAACCGGAATTGTGCATCGTGGGCGGAGTGGGAATCCGCTGCGCGCGCCCCTCGGTGAGGAGATAGACCGCCTCGCCCGTGACCGGCTGGCGAAAGGGAAAGCCTTCCATCGCCACGTCCGGAAAGAGCTCGCGGAAGGCGCGGGGATTGACCACCGCCCCCGAGAGGCTGTGCTCTCCCAGGCTCTCGGCTTTCTCGAGCACGCCGATGGCGAGGTCCGACATGCCGCCGCCCGATTCCTGGTCGCGCTTGACCAGCCGCGCGAGCTCGATGGCACAGGAGAGCCCGGCAGGTCCGGCGCCCACGATCAGCACGTCCATCTCGATCGCCTCGGCGCCAGGAGCGTCGCGAAGAATCAGGCGATCGAGGGGAAGAGGAAGCTGGTGCCGAGCGGGCAGGATGGAAGACACGAGAGAGGACTCCTCGGAGGTCGGGGTGGTCCGTTCAAGGCGGCGGAAATATAACCGCGCTAGTTTAGGGCGATGGACCTCCGAAAGGCCTCCCGCGACCCGTGGGTATGGGGGCAAATGATTCTCGCGGTCGTCGTGCTCATCGCCGCACCGATCCTTCCCCGGTACGTGAGCCTCGGCGATGCCGATTTCGCGTTGAATCGGGTCGATCCGGACTGGATCAGGTGGCTGGGCGGAATCCTCATTGCGGCGGGCGGGGGATTCGCCTTCTGGGGTATCCGCTCACTCGGGACGAGTCTCACCCCGGGAGTCGAGCCGCTCCCCGGCGCGGCACTCGTAATCACCGGCGCATACGCCCATTCGCGCCACCCCATCTATCTCGGCGTGGTGCTCTTTCTGGCCGGTTACACTCTCGCCTGGAGCAACTGGACCCTCGCTCTGCTCCTCGGGTTCATCGCACTGCAATACTTCGAGGCCAAGGCCCGCGCGGAGGAGCGCTGGCTGCTGGAGCGCTATCCATCGTACGCGGCGTACACGGTGCACGTCACCCGCAGGGTCATGTAGCGCCGCCCCCCGCCTGTCCGCGCTTTATCGCAAGATAGACCGGATAGCTCACCGCCAGCAGACCGATGGACCAGAGGCTGTTGCGGGTATCACCGAGGCACTGTCCCACCAGAAACGCCAGCGAGCCGGTCAGCGCGATCCCCGTGGTCCAGGGATACCCCCAGACGCGGTAAGGACGAGGAGTGTCGGGCTCGCGCCGGCGGAGGACGAAAACCGAGGTGAAGGTGAGGAGGTAGTTGGCCACGAAAAAGAAGGCGATGAGGGCGAGGGCGCGGTCGAACGTCCCCGTGGCGATGAAGACCAGTGCCACCACCGTGCTGGCGATGGTCGCGATCGTCGGCGTGCCACCCGGGTTCACCTCCGAGATCGCTGCCGGCATGAGGCCGTCCCGGGACATCGCGAAGACGACGCGTGGGGCCATGAGCTGACACGCGCTGACGGCGCCGAGCGCGGAGATGATCATGATGGTCCGGATCACGGTGTCCCCGGCAGGGCCGAAGACGGCGGTCGCGGCGGTCCCTGCGACGAACGGGTCGCCGGCCATGTGCGACATCGGGAGCACGTAGAGAATCGCCAGATTGATGAGCAGGTAGGTCGCGATGACGAACAGGACTCCGAAAACCATCGCCCGCGGCACATCGCGGCCGGGATCGCGCACCTCGCCGCTGAAGTAGGTCATCCCGTTCCAGCCGTCGTACGTGTAGATCACCCCCTGCAACGAGAGCACGATCGCGGTGGCAAGCCCCGCTCCGACGGGAACGGTGGCGTGGGCCGTCTCGACCGCGCGCGAGCCGAAGAAGAAGCACGCAACCACGAGCACGGCGAGCGCGAGAGCCTTGGTGAGGCTGAGAAACTGCTGCCCCAGCCCCGCCCGGCGAGTGCCCCGCCAGTACAGCAGGGGAAACGCTACCACCGCAATCGCAGCAACCAGCGGCCCATGACCCTGGGCCGACGGCACCAGCACACCCAGATACTCGCCGATGACCATGGCGATCGCGGCTGACGAGCCGCAGGTGCTGATCCAGTCGCTCCATCCCACGACGAAACCCGCGTAGCCGCCCAGCGCGCGCCGGACGAAAACATATTGCCCGCCGGACCGGGGAATCATCGCGCCCAGCTCGGCCATCGAGATGGCGCCGAGGAGGGCATAGATCCCGCCGACGACCCAGACGGCAAGGAAGAGCGATGGGGTGGGAAGGCGGAGTGCGATGTCGCCGGGTGTTCGGAGGATGCCGACGCCGATGGTATTGCCGACGATGACGGCAACACCAAACGCCGCACCGAGCACACGAAGCAGTTGTCCCGCCCGGCGAGGCGGGGCGGTCATTGCAGACAGGGCCAGACGACCCTCACGAGGATTAGGGAGCGTCACTACCTTACAGCGCTATGGCTTCTCCCACCATCCCCGGCTTTCGCTCGGTTCCATTCACCGGAGTCATCTACGTCATGGCCGAGGCCGCGCGGCGCGGCTATCGGTACGGCCATCCCGACTGGTGCAATCTCGGCCAGGGGCAGCCGGAGACTGGTCCGCTGCCCGGCGCCCCGCCGCGGGTGCACCACATCGAGATCGGAGTCGAGGACCAGGAGTATGCCCCCATTCCCGGCATCTGGGAGCTGCGCCGCGCCGTGGCCGAGCTGTACAATGAGCTGTATCGGAAGGAGAAGAGCTCGAAGTACACCGAGCTCAACGTCTGCATTTGCGGGGGCGGGCGGGCATCGCTCACGCGCGCCGTCGCCGCCCTCGGCGAAGTGAATCTGGGACACTTCCTTCCCGACTATACCGCGTACGAGGAGCTGCTCGACATCTTCAAGCTCTTCACCTCGATTCCGATTCTGCTCGAGGGACAGACCGGCTACCACTTCAGCCTCCACGATCTCGAGCGGGAGATCACCGGGCGGGGCCTCTCGGCGCTGCTGCTCTCCAACCCCTGCAATCCGACTGGAAAAGTGATCCAGGGCGCCGAGCTCGAGGGATGGGTGGGGCTGGCGAGAGAGCTCGGCTGTGCCCTTCTGATAGACGAGTTCTACTCGCACTACATCTGGCGCGGCGTCGACGGGTCGGGGATGGTGTCTGCCGCCAGATACGTCGACGACGTGAACTCGGATCCGGTCGTGCTGTTCGACGGGCTCACCAAGAACTGGCGGTACCCCGGGTGGCGCACCACCTGGATCGTCGGGCCGAAGCAGGTGATCGAGGCAGTATCCAGCAGCGGGTCGTTCCTCGACGGCGGGGGTAGCAAGCCGCTGCAGCGGTCCGCCGTGCCGCTCCTATCCCCGTCGGTGGCGTGCGCGGAGGCGGCGGCGATTCAGACGGCATTTCTCCGGAAGCGAACAATCCTGGGAGAAGGCCTCGCGAGCGCGGGGGTGCGATTCGACGTGGAGCCGGAAGGAACATTCTACTGGTGGGGAGACGTCTCGGCGCTGCCGCCGTCAATCAACTCCGGAATGTCGTTCTTCCGGAAGGCGCTGGAGCACCAGGTGATCTGCGTGCCCGGCGAGTTCTTCGATGTGAACCCCGGCAAGCGCCGCAGCGGCCGCCCGTCACGATTCCGGAACTACGTGCGGTTCTCCTTCGGTCCTGAGGAGCAGGCGGTGACTGAAGGAGTGCGGCGGCTTCGCGAGATGGTCAGCCGCGAAGCTTCCTGATCTCCTCCGTGAGGCGGGGGACGATCTCGAACAGGTCGCCCACGATGCCGTAGTCGGCCACCTTGAAGATCGGCGCATCCTTGTCCTTGTTGATAGCGACGATGGTCCTGGCCGTGCGCATGCCGGCCAGGTGCTGGATGGCTCCCGAGATGCCCACCGCGATGTAGAGATCGGGACTCACCAGCCGGCCCGTCTGCCCGATCTGGTCGGTGGGCGGACGCCAGCCATCGTCGGTCACGGCGCGAGTGGCGCCGACTGCCGCGTTGCCGATCGCCGAGGCCAGATCTTCCACCAGCTTGAAATTTTCCGCAGCCCGAAGCCCGCGGCCTCCGCTGACGATCACCGGCGCCTCGCCGATGTCGAGCCTTGCCGTGCTACCCTGACTCAGCCCCTTCACCACCACTCGTGCGGAGGCCGGATCGATTCCCGGAGCCGCCTTCTCGACTCGAGCGCCGCGCGGATGCTCGGCAGGAGTGATGGCGCCGGGCCGGAGTGAGAGGAGCGCGGGTGAGCCGGTGAGCCGCAGCGTGACGATGACCTTGCCGGTGTACGCGGGATGTTTGGCGAAAACGGCATCGCCCCTGATCTCGAACTCCGTCACGTCGGAAGCGAGCCCCACGTCGAGCTTTGCCGCCACACGTGGCGCCAGATCGCGCCCCTCGGCGGATGCGGTGAAGAATCCGGCGCGGTAGCCTCCGCCCCGCAGCCGCTCGGCTACCGTGGCCGCGTGTACCTCGGGGCTGTAGCGCTCGAGCGCGGGGTGCTCCACGACGATGACGGCGTCGGCGCCGTAGCGGCCGAGCTTCTCGGCGTGCGCGGCCATTCCGGATGCACCGATGAGCAGCGCATGCACCTCGCCACCGCCCGACGCATCGGCCGCCTGGCGGGCGGCAGTGAGCGCCTCGAAGGCAACCTTTCGAAGCTTACCGCCACGCGACTCCGCGAATGCCAGCATGGTGGCCATCAGAGCACCTTCGCTTCGTTCTGAAGCAGACGCACCAGCTCGGGGACGGCATCGGGCCCTTCACCGATGATTCTCCCCGGCGGCCGGTCGGCCGGCAGCGAGATCGACTCGACGGCGAGTCGGCTGGTACCGAGTTGCGCCGCTCGCACCTCGAGCGGCTTCTTCTTGGCGGCCATGATCCCCTTGAGGGAAGCGAGGCGGGGACGGGCGATGCCTTCGTCGATGGTGAGCACAGCCGGAAGGGGGAACTCCACCGTCTCGGCTGCACCCTCGAGATCGCGCCGGGCGGTGCCGCGACCGGCGGACACATCGAGATGCGAAATGGAAGTGACGCAGGGAAGGCCGAGCAATTCCGCAGTCATCGGGCCGACGGTACCGCTGGCGGTGTCGGTGGCCATCTTGCCGAAGAGAATCAGGTCGTAGCCACCGTCCGTGAGCTCCACGGCCAGCGCCCGGGCGATGGCCAGGCCATCGAAGGGGACGTCGTCGGACTTGATCTGCATGGCCCGGGCGGCGCCCATGGCCAGGCCCTTTCGGAGCATCTCCTGCACGGTGTCGGGTCCGAGCGAGACCACGACGACTTCGCCGGAGCCCGACTTCTCCACGAGCTGGAGGCCGACCTCGAGGGCATAGCCGTCGAAATCGCCCATCTCGTACTTCAGACCGCCCTGCTCGAGCGACTTCCGGTCGGCTGCGATGGAGAACCGCATCTCCATGTCGGGCACACGCTTGATACAAACAGCGATCTTCAACACGAACTCCCTGAAAAGTCCCGAAACGGCCCTCAAACCCGCGGCAAAGCTAGTCGCTCGCCATGGCCGCCGCCAGAACCGGAATCCGTGTCAGTCGGCGTCTCCTCCGGCGGCATGGGGCTGCCCCGGACCGCCGAAAGTGGTGCGGATCACGAGGCGAAATGCTCGGCGGTGGTTGGGGGTCAGGAAGCGCTCGACCGTCGGCCCATCGGGGTTGCCCTGATTGATGTTGAACGTCCCGAAGATCGCGCTCGTGTTCTGGAAGAGGTTGGTTACGATGGCATTGACCTCCCAGCGGCCGAACTCCAGGCCCACGCGCGCATCGGCCACGAAGTAGCCGTCGAGCGGTGTGGTGACGTTGGCCTCGTCGCCGCGGAGATACTGCTTCCCGATGTACCGCCCGTCGGCACCGACGGACACAAACTCGCCGACTTTCACGAGGCCGCCGAACTTGATCTGATGGTCGGGCACCAGCGGGATCCGATTGCCCGGCTGGGCCTCGTTGTCAGTCGGGAAGGGATTGACGACATCGGCGTCGTCGGCCGAACGGATGCTGAAGATGTCGGCCTGGCTCTGGAAGGTGGCCCGCGTGTACGCGTAGTTCAGGTAGAACGAGTGCCCCTTGGGGAACCGGTAGGC
>JBOHSC010000263.1:0-28396 GCA_050733115.1 Gemmatimonadales bacterium | reverse complement strand
ACGTCGGCGTCTTCTCCCATGGCGACAACGTCCGGGAGCTCGAGGCGATGGTGGAGTACGGGATGACGCCGCTCGCCGCGCTGCGCTCGGCGACGGTGGGCAACGCGAAGACCTTTCATCTCGACGACCGGCTCGGCCGGATCGCGCCGGGGCTCTTGGCCGATCTCGTCGCGGTGGAGGGAAACCCGACGCAGGACATCAGCGTGCTTCACAGGGTCGCATTCGTGATGAAGGAGGGCGTCAGGGCGCGGTGAGCCCTTCCGTACCAATCTGAGCCTTCCGCTGTGCACCCCGGTACGCCGGGGGTACGTTTGCAGGATGATCCTTCTCGCCCTCGCTCTCCTCAGTTCGCCAGACAGCTCCGTCATTCGAGACATTCAGGTGGCCACCGGTGAGACGCTCCGGACCACCACCATCGGCACCGGCCAGCCGGTCGTGCTCATTCCTGGGATCTTCGGGGCCGCGTTCGGCTACCGGATGATCACCGGCCCTCTCGTGGCGCGCGGCTACCAGTGCATCATCGTCGAGCCACTCGGTTACGGCTGGTCGTCGCATCCCTCCAGCGCCGACTACTCCTTCGGCGCCCAGACGAGCCGGGTGGCCCGCGCACTCGACAGCCTGGGTGTGACCCGGGCGCTCTTCGTGGCCCAGTCGAGCGGCTCCGCCATCGCCTTCCGTCTCGCGATCGTCAGGCCGGCGCTGGTGCGCGGACTCCTTTCGATCGACGGCGGTCCCGCCGAGAGTGCGTCCACCGAGGGGATGCGCAAGGCGTTCAAGTTCGGCGGGTTCATCGCGAAGATGGCGATGGACGAGGAGAGGCTGCGGCACGACGTGCGCCGCGAGATCGTCAAGAACTCGGGCGACAGCACCTGGGTGACCGACGCGGTGATCCGGGGCTACACCGCCGGGCAGACGGCCGACCTCCGGGGCTCGATCGACGCCTTCCAGCGGATGTCGAAGTCGAAGGAGCAGACGTCGCTCGCAGGCCGGCTGCACGAGTGCGTGGCGCCGGTCCGGCTCCTGGTTGGTACGGTGCGCCATCCGAGCGAGGTGCCCGCCGACCAGAGGGAGATGCTGCGGGAGAAGCTGCCCAATTTCGAGACCGACAGCGTACAGGGCTCGGGCCAGTACATCCACGAAGAACAGCCTGGCGCGGTGGTGGAAGCGGTGGCGCGACTCGACGCCGCGTCGAGCTGAGTCACCCGCGGATTGCCAGCACCTCGAGGTACTCCGCGGTGACTGCTGTGCGCCCGGCGCCGGCCTCGTTGTGCTCGCGCCAGAGCGCTTCCATGTCGGCAGCGTACGCCTGCTGTCCCGTGGGGTCGAGCCTGGCGAACTGCATCTTCACCGGCCCGAAGTACTCCCGATAGAACGCGACGACTTCGGTCGGCTCGAACGAAAGCTCGATCGTCAGCGTGCGCCGGGTGATTTGCACCTTCGATGAGGCCGGGGCCATGCGCTCGCGGGCGATCTCTTCGTCCCCCCACATGATCGGTGCGGGCACGCCGTCCGGCGGTGGAGCGTAGCGGTTGCCCAGGACGAACAACTTCCCAACGAACCCCTCACGAGTCCAGTTGGCCATTGCGACCCGCCCGCCGGGCCGGGTGACGCGCAGCAGCTCCGCGGCGGTGCGCTCGGGGCGGGGTGCGAACATGGCCCCGAACATCGTCATCGTCAAATCGAAGTAGCTGTCGCGATAGGACATCTGCTCCGCGTCTCCCTCGTCGAACTCTGCCGAGAGACCCTCGGCAGCGGCCCGGGCGCGCGCCTGCTCGAGGAGGTTGGCCGCGATGTCAACCCCGGTGACCTCGGCGCCCCGCCGGGCTGCCGGAATCGACAGGTTGCCGGTACCGCACGCGACGTCGAGCACCCTCATCCCGCGGCGGATGCCGAGGCGCTCGACGAACTCCTCGCCGCCGGCCTGGATGCTGAGAGCGACCTTCCCGAAGTCCCCCGCCATCCACATAGCCTGCATGTTCTTCTTGAGCTGCGTGATGTCGATCTGGGCGGTGATCACGAGTGCCCCCTTTGGTTTCGCCGATGATAGGGTGCGGGACCAGGGCGCACAACCCTCCGCCCCGATTCCTTGTATCGTTCATGTTGCCGGCCGTGAGAGGCTGCAGTGCCTTGGGGGAGCAACGGATGTACTTGCGCAGGATGTCCTTCGGCATCGTTTTCGTCCTCGCGGGATGCGGAGGAAGGCATCATGAGCCGGCCGCGAAGGTGGGCGACATCGACATCATCGAGCCGTTCGTTATGGAGCCCATCCGGCCCGACGTTACCGCCGGGTACCTGACGATCCAGAATCACGGCGATTCGGCCGATGCCCTGGTCGATGCGACTACGCCCGTGGCCGAGGCGGCGACGCTCCATGGCACACCGGGCGGCGGCGGGGGGATGCGGCACCTGTCTCAGTTCGAGGTTCCGGCACGCGGAAAGGCATCGCTCGCCCCCGGCGGCACCCATCTGATGCTGACCGACGTTCACAGGAAGCTGGCACCCGGCGACACGGTGCCCATCACACTGCGATTCCAGCACGCGGGCTCGGTGACGGTGCCATTCGTGGTCCGCACCTACGAGTCGGTGGGGCGCTGACTACATCCGCGAGGTGACATGCGAGACCGGATCTACCGCTGGACCGTGCTTTTCCTGCTCGCCGCGGCCAGCGCCTGCGGCTGCTCTGAGGGCGCCGAGAAAAGCGCCAGGCCACTTTCGCCGAGCGGACTCGCGGGCATCGAGATTCCCGAGCCCACGCCCAAGCCGGACTTCCGCCTCACGACCACCGACGGCAAGCCTTTCTCGCTCCGCCGCGACACCGACGGCTATCTCACGCTGCTCTTCTTCGGCTACACGCACTGTCCCGACGTCTGTCCGCTGCACATGGCCAACATCGCGGCGGTGCTCCGCAAGCTGCCCCCGTCGATGACCGACAGCATCAAGGTCGTGGTGGTGACGACCGATCCCGCGCGCGACACGCCCGAGGTGCTCCGCGCGTGGCTCGACCACTTCGACCGATCGTTCATCGGTCTCACGGGTACGGAGAAGGAGCTGTTTGCAGCCGAGGAAGCGGCCGGGGTCATGCCGTCGATGCCCGACAGAGCCGACTCGACGGGCAGCTACACCATCGGACACGCGGCGCAGGTCACCGCATTCACCGCCGACAACATGGCGCGGGCGGTCTATCCCTCCGGCACGCGACAGGCGGAGTGGGCGCACGACATTCCGCTGCTGGTCTCGCTGGGCAGGAAGAAGTGACTCCCCTCTGACTCACACAGAGGGGCCCAGCCGCTTCTGAATCGCCTGCGCCTTTTCCAGGTGCCTCTGGATCACCGGCGTCGCTTTGATGATCAGGTCCTTGATCTCCTGATTGGATGTGGCCACGCGCGCCATGTTGACGGCATCGAGCACCGCCTGGTGGACGGTCACTTCGTTGTCGATGTAGGTCTGGTCGAACTCCTCGCCCTTCTTCGCCTTCTGAATCGCCGCCGTCTCCGCCGCCGCATACGGAGCGATCGGGTCCCTCTCGGGAGGCGTCGGAGTTACGCCCAGCTTCGTGGCCAGCGCCGCGCCCTCTTCGCGTAGCTGGTGGTGATCCTGCATCATCATCTCGCCATAGGCTTTGACCTCGGGATCGGTCGCCTTCTTGGAGGCGAGCGCTCCTCCGGCGCTGTCGGCCTTGTCGGCGGCGTCGAGCATGCCGAGGATCGTCGTTTCGTTGAGTCCGCCTTTTCGCTTCTTCGCGGAGTCAGTAGAGCTCGTCGTCGCGGTATCGACGGAACGAGCGGTGCCTTCCAGCGACGGTGTGCCGGTGGCCGCGCTCTCCGTGCCACCCCCGGCCTTGCTCTGACAGCCTCCGGCGGCCAGCGCGAGCATGAATGTCATCGTCAGGGCAGGGTGTCGCGTTACGCTGGGCATATCGCCTCCATCAAATGGTGGCCACCTTCTCAAGGCCCCACTATCGCATGAAGCGCAGCCGGGGGATGTGAGGAGAATCACCCCGTTTCCTTTGACCGGGCGCTAGACCGCGCTCAGCCGTTCTCGCACCGCGCGGACCAGCCGATCCGGAGTGAAAGGCTTCTGCACGAAGGCGGCATCGGGTGCCAGGAGCCCCCGCCGCACGATCTCTCCATCGGTGTAACCCGAGGTGAAGAGTACCGGAACGCCCGGGACCAATGTCGCGAGGCTGGCGGCGAGGTCCTTGCCGCTCATCCCGGGCATCACCACGTCAGTGAGAACGAGATCGATTCGGCCGTCACCGCGGGCCAGCAGCTCGAGTGCCTCCTTGCCGCTCCTGGCTTCGCGAACGGTGTACCCCGCATCGGCCAGCGCTCTTCCCGCCACCTGCCGCACCATCTCCTCGTCTTCGACGACGAGGATCACCTCTCCCGACGCCCGCTCGAGCTTGGCGCTTTCCGGCTGCACCACATCCGCCGACTCGGGTGACACCTTGAGATAGATCTTGAACGTGGCGCCCTGTCCGGGCTCGCTGTATGCCCAGATGTAGCCGTCCGACTGCTTCACGATGCCGTACACCGTCGAGAGGCCGAGCCCGGTACCCTGACCGACGCCCTTGGTAGTGAAGAAGGGGTCGAAGACGTGGCCCAGCGTGATGGCGTCCATGCCGTGGCCGGTGTCGGTTACGGCGAGCACGGCGTAGGATCCCGGATGGACCCTCACGCCCGGCTTGAGTCCCGACATTTCGAGCGTGAGCTCGGCGGGGAAGGTCTCTACGGTCAGCGCTCCACCCCGGGGCATGGCGTCGCGGGCGTTGAGGGCCAGGTTGAGCAGCACCTGCTCCAGCTGGCCCGGATCGGCCTTCACACGCCCGACGCGGGGTGCCGGCCGCAGGATCACCGAGCAGTCCTCGCCCATGAGGCGCCGCAGCGTCGGCTCGAATCGCGCGATGATCTCGTTGAGGTCGAGCACCTCGGGCTTGAGCACCTGCCGACGGCTGAACGCGAGGAGCTGGGCGGTGACGGCCGCCGTTCGTTCCGCCGCGCGGCGCACATGCTCGACGTCCGCCCGAACCGCCTCGGGGACATCGTGCCGGCGCAGGATGAAATCCGTCGCCCCCAGAACCACCGACATCTGGTTGTTCGCCTCATGCGCCACGCCGCCGGCGAGCCTCCCCACCGACTCCATTCGCTGTGCCTGCCGCAACCGGTCCTCGGTGGCCCGTCTCTCCGTGACGTCCATGCACACGCCGGTCATGGCGGGCTGGCGGCCAGGCCCCCGCGAGACGACCCGCCCCTGATCGGCGATCCAGCGGATGCGGCCGTCGGGCAGCACGATCCTGAACTCGTAGTCGAGGCGTCCGCCCTCGCCGAGCGCCTTTCTCACCGTGTGATCCACGAACTCCCGGTCGTCGGGGTGCACGCGCGCGAGGAATTCGTCGTAGCCACCGATTTCGGCATCGGGTGCGAGACCGTAGAGGCGTCGAAGGGTGTCGTCCCAGACGAGACGATTGTCTTCGCTCGACCACGACCAGATGCCCATTTGTGCCGCGTCGAGCGCCACCCCAAGCTGCTCGTCGCGCTGCCGCAGCGCCTCGGTGGCGGCCTCGCGCTCCCTCGTGACCGCCGCCGCGAGAGCGAGCCCGGTAACCGCCAGCACCCCGAGGTAGCAGGCCGCCGCGAAGAGCGTCGCCGCCGTCGTCCCGCTGAAGAAGGGGCCTGCGCCACGCGTCGTGTGCCAGACGGCGACGATCGATACGGCAAGGGTGACGAGCGAAGCGCCGCGGGGACCGAAGTGCAGTGCCGCCCAGATGACGAAGGGAAAGAGGAGATAGAGGTAGTCCACCTGGCCCATGAGGTCGCGACCCAGTACCATCTCCGCCACGACGACGGTGCCGAGGCAGAGCAGGACGATCTCCAGCATGCCGCTCGGGATCCGCCGGGTTTCCCGGGAGAACGCCCAGGCAAAGAGGACCGGCGCCACCACCAGCGCACCCAGCAGGTCGCCGGTCCACCAGACGGCTATCGTCGGAGGGACGGCGCTTCCTGGAACCACCCGGGCCACGAACAGCGTTACAGCACCGATGGCCGCACCCACCAGCGCACCGAGCGGGGCGGCCACCAGCACCAGCGTTCGGGCAGTCCGCGCCTCGTCGAGCCGGGGACGCGGGCCGGCCACTCTTCGCAGCAGATACGCGGCGAGGAGCCCCTCGAGTGTGTTCCCGGCGGCGATGCCGGCGGCGGCGAGGAGCGGAATGGGGGTGGCGGCGTTGGCCAGGAAGGCGCCGAGCGCCACGCCGGGCCAGTAGCGGAAGCCGAGCGCCGTGAGCGCGGCGAGCGCGATGCCGGTGGGCGGCCAAACCAACGACACGCTCCGGCCGATCGATGCGAACCGAAGGCCGACCGTGGCCGCGACGTAGTAGACGGCGGCGAGTGCCGCGACGGTCAGGAGGTATGCCGCCGCGGGTGGGAGACGATTTGTGGCTCTGGGCAGAGTTCCAATCCCCGGACTGGTTGACCGGCGCATGGCGCGCTGGGGGGATAGTATAGCCGCCACGGTGGGAAGCAACGCCCCCGGCCATCGGGGCCTCCGGGAACCCGCAGGCGCGTTGCGCCGTAGTGCGGGTATCCCCTTTCCATCAGAGAGCCCTCATGCGCAGTAACTTCGCCTCCGGCACCCGGCTCGTTCTGGTGTGCGCTGCCCTCGCCGCCGGCCTCCCCCGAACTGCCGCTGCTCAGGCGCCGCCGCTCATCCTGCCCAAGGTGAGCCAGCGGGCATCGGTCGCCCAGACGATCGGACTCACCGAGATCACGATCAGGTACGACCGGCCCGGCATCAACGGACGCGAAGTGTGGGGCCAGCTCGTGCCCTTCGACACGGTGTGGCGGGCGGGAGCGAACGAGAACACCGTCCTCACCGTGAGCTCTCCGGTGAAGGTGCAGGGACAGCCACTCGCCGCGGGCCGCTACGGCATTCACATGATCCCGACCTCCGGCGACTGGACGGTTATCCTGAGCCGGGAGGCGAACGCGTGGGGGAGCTTCAGTTACGACCCGAAGGAAGACGTCCTGCGGGTGAAGACCACGCCCAGGCCGTCGGAGCCGGAGGAGCGGCTCATCTACACCTTCGACGATCCCGACTCGGCATCGGTGGTTGCCTCCCTTCGCTGGGAAAAGTTGGCGGTGCCGATCAAGATCGAGGTGGATTCAAAGCAGGTGGTGGCCGACAGCCTGCGCGAGCAGCTCCGTGGACTCGGGCGCTTCTTCTGGCAGCCATGGGCGCAGGCCGCGGCGTGGTGCGATGCGAACGGCGTCAATCTCGAGGAGGCCACCCAGTGGGCCGACAAGTCGACCGGCCTGAACGAGAACTTCACCAACCTGAGCACCAAAGCGAGTCTGCTCGGAAAGCGGGGAGACGCGGCAGGCGAGGCCGACTTCAGCCGGCGGGCACTCGCGCTCGCGACCGAGAACGAGGTGAATCTCTTCGGCTATGGGCTGATGGGACAGGGGAAGTCGATTCCGCGATCGTGATCTTCCAGAAGAACGTGAAGGACCATCCCAAGTCGTGGAACACCTACGACAGCCTCGGCGAGGTTCGCTAGCCGAGCCTCCCGCCGAGCGCCCGGGCCAGCCGCTCGGGCGCGCCGGGGGCGAGGTGGAGGAAGAGCGAGGGCTCGAGCAACTCGAGCTCCATAAGAAGGAAGCGTCCGTGCGCGACGCATCCGTCCACCCTGGCGTACAGTGAGCGGGCGGGGTCGGTCAGTGCCGCACGCAGCACCGACTCCGCCTGGCTCTGGATTTCCCTGGAAGGCTGTTCGAGGCTCACGCTGCCGCCGTGGCGCGGCTGCACCCGGAAATCACCGGAGCGGGCGCGCTTGACCACGGCATGGCTGAACTCGCCGCCGAGGTAGAGCAGCGACCACTCGCCGTCCCGCGCCACCTCGGCAATGAACGGCTGCACCATCACCGTTCCTCGCGATACCAGTCGGCGGAATCGTGCCTCGTGCGCGCCGGCCTTTGTGCGCGAGGTCTTCCACGTCTCCCACGCGGAGGCGGAAACCGCCGGCTTCACCACCGCCTCTTCCCACCGGCATTCGTCGAGGACGTCGAGAAGCGACACGCCGTCGCCATTTTCCACCCAGCGCGTCGGTACCACTGGGATGCCGGCGGACGCGAGCTCCCTGAGGTACCGCTTGTCGGCGTTCCAGCGGAGCACACCGGGCGGGTTATAGAGGGGGACGCCGTACTCTTCCAGGCGTGCAATCCAGCGGAAGAACGCCGAGACGTCGTGATAATAGTCCCAGGTGGAGCGCACCACGGCCGCGGCGTAGCGGCTCCAGTCCACCGCCGGGTCGTTCCACACCGCCGGCTCCGCATCGAGCTCATGCCGGGCGAGCGCCGGAATGAGCAGGCGATCGTCGTCGGCGAGATCGGGCAGCTCGTGGTAGGTGACCAGCGCTACGCGGCGGCGCTCCGGGTAGTCCGAGGAAGTTGATGGGGGGCTCACGAAGCGAGGATACTCGGGGGGCGCCGGACTTCCAAGTGACACCGCTCGCTGGCATCTTGGGGCATGCCAGCCGCCATCCGCCGCCTCACTGCCTTCCCGCTTCTGCTGCTCGCCGCCGGATGCTTCTCGAACTTTGGTCCCGGTACCGTCCCGGCGGCGCGATTCGACTATAACCAGCGCATCGCCCAGTCGTGGAACGAGCAGCTTCTCCTGAATCTCGTCCGGCTTCGCTACCGCGACACGCCGTATTTCCTCGAGGTTGGCACCGTGCTGGCCCAGTACCAGATCGTCCGCCACGCCTCGGCGGCCGCGTCCATCGGCGTCGGCGGTGGCGAAGGCTCGGCGGTCGGTCCCAGCATCGGCGCCGACTTCGCGGAGAGTCCCACCATCACATACCAGCCGCTCCAGGGCGAGGAGTTCGTGCGCCGGCTGCTGGAGCCCGTACCCGGTGAGACGCTCATGCTGCTGGCGGGCTCCGGGTGGAGTGTCGAGCGGCTCCTCATCTGCTGCGTCAACGCGATCAACGGCATTGCGAACGTTCCCTCCGCGGCGGGGCCGACGCCCTCGGTCGCGAGGGTCGACCCGCGATTCCGCAGCGCGGCGCGACTCCTCCGGCGGCTCCAGTCATCGGGACGGTTGCAGCCGGTGCGTGGTCCCGGCGGCCAGCCGGAAGGAAGAGTGGCAATCACCCCTCCAGACTCGACCCAACCGGCTGACACGACGACGCTCGACAGCCTGGCTTCGCTGCTCCGGCTCGACCGTGCGGCGCGCGAGCTCGACATCACCGTCGACCAGGGAGTGGAGCGACCGGCGGAGCTTCGCCTCCGCCTTCGCTCGCTGCTCGGCGCAATGTTCTATCTGTCGCAGGCGGTGGACGTGCCGGAGGGCGATGCGAGGGCGGGGCTGGTGACGACGTCACAGATGCCGGACGGCACTGCGGCCGACTGGCCGGCGCTCATGGGCGGGATATTCCGGGTCAGATCGTCCGAGACCCGCCCCAATGGCGCCTTCACATCGGTTCGCTACCGGGGCCACTGGTTCTACATCGACGACGCCGACCTCGAGTCGAAGACCACCTTCGGGCTGCTGCTGAACCTCTTCTCCCTGCAGTCCGCGCAATCCAGGGCAGCCCAGCCGCTGCTCACCGTTCCCGCGGGGC
The DNA here is from genome assembly GCA_050733115.1 of Gemmatimonadales bacterium. Taxonomy (GTDB): domain Bacteria; phylum Gemmatimonadota; class Gemmatimonadetes; order Gemmatimonadales; family GWC2-71-9; genus CAVVWJ01. Next base: position 18,777 of record JBOHSC010000263.1, on the reverse strand, counting down.
AGTGAGCGTCACGCCGATACGGTGTGCAACTCCAGCTCTCTCATGGTCCGGTCATCGAGAGTGATCAGCGCGGCCGCCGTATTCTCCTCGAGGTGCTTCACACTGGAGGTTCCGGGAATCGGCAGAATGACCGGCGACCGGTGCAGCAGCCACGCGAGGGCGATCTGGGAGGGGTGAGCACCCAGCCGCTCCGCGGCGCGTGCGAGCGGCCCGCCCGGCCTGGCAAGACTGCCGGTGGCCAGCGGGAACCAGGGAATGAAGGCGATGTCCTCGCGGGTGCAGTAGTCGAGTACGTCCTCCGCCCCTCTGTCGACGAGATTGTAGCGGTTCTGCACCGAGACGATCGGGGTAAGCCGCCTGACGGCGTCGATCTGGGGCACCGTCACCTCCGACAAGCCGATGTATCGGATCTTCCCTTCGGCCTGAAGCTTGAGCAGCGCGCCGACCTGGTCCTCCATGGGCACCTTGGGATCGATGCGGTGGAGCTGGAAGAGGTCGATGCGCTCGAGCCTGAGCCGCTCGAGGCTCCCTTCGCACGCTTTGCGCAGGTGCTCCGGCCTGCCGTCTTCCACCCACTTTCCGGGTCCGGGCCGCTGGAAACCCGCCTTCGTCGCGATCACGAGACCGGCCGGGTAGGGATAGAGCGCCTCCGCGACCAGGCGCTCGGCCACCTGGGGCCCATAGGAGTCGGCGGTGTCGATGAGATTGATACCGAGCTCGAGGGCGCGGCGGAGCACGGCGATGGACTCAGCGTGATCGGCGGGCTCCCCCCAGACGCCGGGGCCGGTGAGCTGCATCGTGCCGAAGCCGAGGCGGCGGACCGGGAGATCGTGGGAGAAATAGTAGGTGCCGCTGTGGACGGCGGGGCGGAATTCGGGCGGTCTGGACGAGCGAATGTCGTTCATTGTGGGTCTCCGGTAGGTCGCGTCGCTGCCGGAGTCTAATGGCCTTCCCCCCATCTGGCTGAGGGAGAAGGGGCGTAGGGGTCCACGTGCACCATCCACCCGAACAGCGCCGGATGAAAGACTCCGCCCACCGCCTCGCACGCCTGGCGGGTGGCAATGGGACTGAGTGGGCCGAACAGGGGGGCTCCGCTTCTGGTTTCCTTCCACCGTCTGCGCTCTCCACGCGGGGGGAGGCACCAATTCACGTGCCGGTGCCAGTGCGCCACGCCGAGCGGGACGCGGGAGTCGAGCGACGCGAGTGAGGTGCGGCCGGGGGCGCTGTACATGGCGCCGGCCAGCTCCCACCCGCCTCCGACGGTTCGGCGGTAGAGCAGCGTGCCCGGACGGGTGGGATCGAAGTGGAAGGCGGAGAGGATCGACCGCCGCCAGCTGGTGAAGTGGTAGACCTGCTGCGGCACCTGGGGAAGGAAGACCCGGTAACCGTCGGCGATGGCGCGTCCGACGTCGCGGTAAGGCTCCAGCGCGGGTCGGAGCGCCGAGATGATGCTATCGGCGCGGGCGGAGTCGGCGGCGGTGGCGGCGCGTCCCGGGGTCATCTCGAGATGGAGCGCGGCGTTGGGGTTGTGGCCGTGCATCATCGCCATTTGCGCGTGCGCCGGCGACAGGGCGGTGATCACCGCGAGCGTGGCGGCTCCGAGCCGTATAGGCAACCGATGCATGGAGATTTCCTGAGAGGGACCAAGAGAGACGCCGCGGGCCCTCGGCTGTTAAGCTTGATGCCATCCCCTACCATGGTGGATCCGATGCCGACCGACCGTCCGTCGAGCCGCCCCTATCTCCTGGCGGGGCTGATCTGGCTTGCCGCCGCCACCGCGCTCGGCGCGTCGCACCGGATCAGCCAGCTCCGGCCGCCCGCGCCTCAGCTGGTCGTGCTGGGCCTTACACTCGCCCTTCTTGTCGCCGGGTCGGCGCTGATGGGCTTCCGCGCCTGGCTCGATTCTCTCCGGCTCCGCGCGCTCGTGGCCCTCCACGTCACTCGGCTGGTCGCCGGTTACTACTTCCTCCATCTCTACCGCGCGGGGGGACTCCCCCGCGACTTCGCCGTACCAGGGGGGGTGGGAGACATCGCCGTCGGATCGCTGGCCCTGATCATGGTGCTGTTCGTGCGGAACCTGGAAGAAAAGCGGCGACTGGTGCTCGTGTGGAACCTGCTCGGCCTGGCCGACATCATCTTCGTCGTGGCAACGGCGGCGAGGCTCGGGATGTCCGATCCCGCATCGATGTCGGCGCTGCTCCGTCTGCCGCTGAGCCTGCTCCCGACCTTCCTGGTGCCGCTCATCATCGCCAGCCACATCCTCATCTTCGCCCGGCTCACGCGCCCGAAGAGCTGAACGCATGGACCTGCCGTCGATTCTCGCCGCGCTGGTGCTCGGATTCGTGCTTGGCGCCCTCATCACGTGGCTGTTGCTGCGGGTCCGGCTTCGCGAGACGTTCTCCGCCCTCTCAGCGGAGGCGCTGCGGCAGAATAACGAGTCGTTTCTCCAGCTCGCCAGGTCAAGGCTCGGCGAGTTCCAGCAGCGCGCCTGGTCGGATCTGGAGAAGCGGCAGCATGCGGTCGATGAGCTGGTCCGGCCGATTCACGAGGCGCTGGCGCGCGTGGACGGGAAAATCCAGGAGGTGGAGAAGGAACGGATCGCCTCGTACGCCGGCCTGGTAGAGCAGGTGAAGGCGATGGCGCTCACCCAGCAGGCACTCCAGGCGGAAACGGGGAACCTGGTGAAGGCGCTGCGCGCACCACACGTGCGGGGCCGGTGGGGGGAGATCCAGCTCCGGCGAGTGGTGGAGATGGCCGGGATGCTCGACTACTGCGATTTCCTGGAGCAAACCAGCGTGCTGGGGGAGCAGGGAAGGCTCCGGCCCGATCTGATCGTGCGACTGCCGGGCGGGAAGACGGTGATCGTCGACGCGAAGGCGCCTCTGGCGGCGTACCTCGACGCGGTCGACGGGAATCTCGACGACGGGGCGCGCGAGCGGCTGCTTCAGGATCATGCCCGCCAGGTGCGGGACCACATGGTGGGTCTGGGGAGCAAGGCATACTGGAATCAGTTCCAGCCCGCGCCCGATTTCGTGGTGATGTTCCTGCCGGGGGAGACGTTCTTCAGCGCCGCTTGCCAGCACGATCCGTCGCTGATCGAGTTCGGGGTGTCGCAGCAGGTAATTCCCGCGAGCCCGACGACGCTCATCTCGTTGCTGCGTGCAATCGCCTACGGATGGCGTCAGGAGCAGATCGCGAGGAACGCGCAGGAAATCAGCGAGCTCGGCCGCCTGCTGTACGAAAGGCTGGGGACGATGGCAGGGCATTTCGACGATGTGCGCCGGAGCCTCGACAAGGCGGTCGAGAGCTACAACAATGCAGTGGGGTCACTGGAAGGCAGGGTGCTGGTATCGGCGAGGAGGTTCAGAGATCTGGGCGTGGCCACCGCAGACCTGCCGGAGATCGGATCGGTGGACCACATCGCCCGCGGCCTCCAGGCGCCGGAACTGTGTACCCCATCGCCGTCGCCCCCCTCATCTCCCAACCACGACAAGAGCGGCGCAGAGGCGACATCCTGATGAGCACTCCCGAGCGCATTCGCACGGTCATCGTGGGAGACCACGACGACATCGGCCGCCACGCGGCGCGCCGGATCGCCGAGGTGGTCCGCGCCGGCCTTTCCGCCGGCCGCCGGCCCGTACTCGGCCTCGCCACCGGCTCGACGCCGATCGGCGCCTATCGCGAACTCGTACGGATGCACCAGGAGGAGGGGCTCAGCTTTGCCGAGGTGATCACCTTCAACCTCGACGAGTACTACCCGATGGAGCCGGAGAGTCTCCACTCGTACCATCGCTTCATGTGGGAGAACCTCTTTTCCCAGCTCGACATTCTCCCGGAAAACGTCCATATCCCGCGCGGAGACATTCCCCGCGCGGAAGTCGATTCGGAGTGCCGCCGCTACGAGGAGGCAATCGGGGCTGCCGGGGGCATCGACCTTCAGCTCCTCGGCATCGGCAGGACCGGACACATCGGGTTCAACGAGCCGGGCTCGGGCCTCGAGAGCGGCACCCGGGTGGTGACCCTCGATCTGGTGACGCGAATGGACACCGCCGCCGACTTCTTCGGCGAGGAAAACGTGCCCCGCGAGGCGATCACGATGGGTGTGGCCACCATCCTCGACGCGCGCGAGATTCTCGTTCTCGCCACCGGCGAGCACAAGGCGGCCATCGTCCGCCGTGCCGTCGAGGGTGAGGTGGACCACGAGGTTGCCGCCACCTTCCTTCAGACCCACGCACATACCACCGCATACCTCGATCGCGCCGCCGCCGCGGCCCTCACCCGCGTCGCCACTCCATGGCTGCTCGGCTCAGTCGAATGGACGCCGGCGCTGGCCGTCCGCGCGGTCACCTGGCTCTCGCACCAGACCGGCAAGGCCATCCTCAAGCTGACCCAGAAGGACTACGCCGAGCATCATCTGTCGTCTCTCGTGGCGCGCTCCGCGTCGCCCGGCGCCCTCAACGGCGAAGTGTTCAATGCCCTCGGCGCCAAGATTCGCGGCCGCACGAAGCTCCCCCGCGACCAGCGCATCATCTGCTTCTCGCCCCATCCCGATGACGACGTGATCTCGATGGGCGGCATCCTCCACAAGCTGGCGCAGAACGACAACGACATCTCCGTTGCGTACATGACCAGTGGGAACCTGGCGGTGTTCGACCACGACGTTCGCCGGCACGTCGACTTCCTCCGCCGTCTGGCGCGCGAGCGGCGCATTGCCGGCGAATCCGTCAGCGAGCTGGGCGCGCGGCTCGATGCGTTTCTCGCGCGGAAGCAGCCAGGTGAGGTGGACATCGCGGAAGTGCAGGACATCAAGCGGATGATTCGTGAGTCGGAGGCGGTGGCAGGGGTGCGAACGCTCGGGCTCGACGACCGCGCCGCCCGGTTCCTCGATTTGCCCTTCTATCAGACCGGCAAGGTGAGGAAGGACCCGGTGGGGCCGGCAGACGTGGCGATCGTGCGCGCGCTCCTCGAGGAAATCGAGCCAGCCATCATTTTCGTGGCCGGCGACCTCTCCGACCCCCACGGGACTCACCGGATGTGCAAGGAAGCCATCGATCGTGCCCTGGCCGAATACACCATCGGCGGCCGGCAGCGGCCCGAGGTCTGGCTTTATCGCGGGGCCTGGCAGGAGTGGCCGGTAACCGAGGCGACATGGCTCGTGCCGCTCGCGCAGGAAGAGCTGCGGCTCAAGATCCAGGCGATCTTCAAGCACCAGTCCCAGAAAGACACGGCGCCCTTCCCGGGCCCCGACGAGCGGGAGTTCTGGCAGCGGGTCGAGGCGCGGAACAAGGGCACCGCCGCGGAGCTCGACCGGCTCGGTCTGGCCGAGTATTTCGCGATGGAGGCCTACGTGGTGGAGTAGCCGAGCATCACCTTCAGCATCTCGCCGGCCGCGTCCGGCCCGCTCTGCTTCCCATCCTCGTGCTTGACGAAGACGTACGCCTCCTGCCACCGCTGCTCACCAATCCGCCGGGCCCACGAGTCCAGCGCGGCCTCTGTATACTCGCCCCGACGCATCCGCACGTATCCCCATGACGCCGTCGGCACCAGCGGCGAGCCGGGACCTTCCTCCTCGTCCTCGTCCACGGCAACCAGTGCCACCTCGTGGGATCGGAGTGCCTCGTAAACGTCGTCCACGAACCACGAGGCGTGGCGGAACTCCATGGCCGCACTCCAGGTTCTGGGGAGTCGGCCGAGGAACTCCTGCAACCGCGGGAGGTCTTTCTTGAGGCTGGGAGGGAGCTGAAAGAGGGTCGGTCCGCGACGCTCGCCGAGGACGTTCGCGATCCTGAGGAAATAGTCGAGCGAGTCGTCAGCGGCGGTGAGGCGATTGATGTGGGTGATCCGGCGAGAGGCCTTCAGTACGAACCGGAACTCGGGTGGAGTCTGTTCCGCCCACTGCATCAGCACCCGCTCACTGGGGACCCGGTAGAACGAGTTGTTGACCTCGACGGAGGGAAAGCGCCCGGCGTAGTACCGTAGCATCTGGTCGGCGGAAAGATCGCTCGGGTAGAAGCTCCCCTTCCATTCCTTGTAGGACCAGCCGCTGGTGCCGACGTAGGCGCGCATCGTCTACGAGGCCTTGCTCGCCCTCTTCTTGCCTGGTTTGGCGGTTTCGGAGGGAGATGACTTGGCGGATTTCTTGTCCGCGGCGCCCGCGCCCCGCTTTGCAAGGCTGGCCTTGAGCGCGTCCATCAGGTCGATGATCTTGGTCTCTGGCTCTTCGGTGGCGGCGGAGGTGATTTCCTGTCCGTCGACCTTCTGCTGAATGGCCTCGAGCACCCGCTCGCGCACGGTATCGTGGTAGTGCTCCGGGTGGAACTCGTCGGTGGCCGTCTGCTCGATGAGTTGCCGTGCCAGCGCCAGCTCGCCTGCCTTGACCGGTACCTCCGGTATCGGGACATCCGCCGCGCTGCGAAGCTCGCCGGGATAGTGGAGCTGCTCCATCACGAGCACGCCGTTTTCCATGGGACGCACCAGCGCGAGATACTGCTTGCCCCGCGCCGAATACTGTCCCAGCGCCGCGCGGCCGGTGTCCTCCAGTGCCTTGGCCAGCAGCCGGTACGCCCGCTCGCCTCCCTTGTCCGGGCCGAGGAAGTACGCCTTCTCGAGGTAGAGGCGGTCCACCTCCGAGAGCGGGACGAACTCGTTGACGTCGATGGTGTTGGTGGCCTTCTCGTCGAGAGCCTTCAGCTCCTCGGGCGTGAAGAGGACAAACTTTCCCTTGGCGAACTCGTACCCCTTGGCGATCTCGTCCTTCTCCACCACCTCGCCGTCCTTGGGGCAGATGTACTGCTGCTTCAAGCGGGTGCCGTCTTTCTTGTGCACCATATTGAAGCTGACGCTGGCGGCGGATTCGCTCGTGGAATACAGGTTGACGGGGACCGAGACGAGTCCGAACGAGATGGTGGCGGAGCCGATCGAGCGGGCAGGCATAGGAATTCACAATAATGCGCCGGAAGCAACGGGGCAAATCGGCCTAGCCAACGCCGTTGCGCTTTCCTGAATTCCCCTCACTTTCACCTCACATGGCCGCCAAGAAGCCCGATCCTCTCGCCGCATACCGCGCCAAACGTGAGCTGGCGCGAACGCCGGAACCACCCGGCGCGGTGGGAAAACGACCCGTCGCCGCGGCGGGCGGGCTCTTCGTCGTCCACAAGCACGCCGCCAGGCGCCTGCACTACGACCTGCGGCTCGAGATGGACGGCGTGCTCCGTTCCTGGGCGGTTCCCAAGGGACCCTCCTACAACACCGCCGACAAGCGTCTCGCCGTGCACGTGGAGGACCATCCTCTCGAGTACGGAGATTTCGAGGGACTCATCCCCGAGGGGAACTACGGAGCCGGCGCGGTCATCGTCTGGGATCGCGGCCAGTGGATCCCGGTTGGCGATCATGCCGACGGACTCGCCAAGGGCAAGCTTCTGTTCGAGCTGCGCGGGCGAAAGCTCCATGGAATGTGGACCCTCGTGAAGATCAAGAAGAGCGAGCGAGACTGGCTCCTCATCAAGGAGCGTGACGCGTACGCCACCTCCGATGGTCCGGAGCCGGCGCAGGAATCGGTTCTCTCCGGACTCACGGTCGAGGAGCTGAAGGCCGGATACAACCCCGCTGAAGCGGTGCGGAATGAGCTGGTGCGACTGGGGGCGCCGCGAAAGGCGCCCAGGGTGGAAGCGGTCAAGCTCATGCTCGCCGAGCCGAGGGATGCCGCCTTCTCGGCGAAGGGATGGGTGTTCGAGCTCAAGCTCGACGGGTACCGCCTCCTCGCGGTCCGGAACGGCCACGAGGCTCGCCTGGTGTCGCGCAACGGGAACGACCTGTCCTCACTCTTCCCGGAGGTGATCCACTCGCTTGTCGCCCTTCCGTTCGACCGGGTGCTCCTCGACGGTGAAGTGGTGGCGCTCGGCGAGGCCGGCCGCCCCACCTTTCAGCGGCTCCAGCAACGGGCCAGGCTGCACCGGGCGCTCGACATCCGTCGGGCGACGGTGGACAATCCGGTCACCTTCTTCGCGTTCGACCTTCTGAGCTTCGAGGATTTCGATCTTCGCCCGCTGCCGCTGCGCGAGCGGAAGGCCCTTCTCGAGCGATTGCTCCCGCCGGCGGGAGCCATCCGCTATCTGGAGCACTTCGAGGGAGACGGAGAGGCGCTGTACGAACAGGTCCGGCAGCTCGGTCTGGAGGGGATCGTGGCCAAGCGGGCCGACGCGCCATACCGGGCCGGTCGTGGGCCGGCATGGCTCAAGATCCGCACCAGGCGCACCGACGATTTCGTCATCGTCGGCTTCACCGCGCCCAAGGGAACCCGGGCCGGCTTCGGCGCCCTCTACCTGGCGCAATACGTCGCCGGCGAGCTGGTCTTCTCGGGCCGCGCCGGCACCGGGTTCAATGGGAAGCAGATCGCCGAGATTCGATCCCGCCTCGAGAGCCTGAAGCGCGATACCCCGCCGTGCACCGGGCCGATACCAAAGGAGAAAGGCATCACCTGGGTGGAGCCTCGAATGGTGTGCGAGGTGGAGTACACCGAGCGAACCGACGATGGGCTTCTGCGCCAGCCGGTGTTCCTGCGGCTGCGCGACGACAAGCAGCCGGAGGAATGCGTCCGCCAGGATGACGAGTCCAGCGGCGACGAGGACGCTACCCCGGGCGCTTCCCCGCAAGACGTGTTGCCCGAGCCGGTAACGCCGACCTTCAGCAATCTCGACAAGGTCTTCTGGCCCGAGGAGGGGTACACCAAGGGCGATCTGATCGAGTACTACCGGTCGGTCTCCTCCTGGATACTGCCGTATCTCAAGGACCGTCCGGTGGTGCTCACCCGGTATCCCGACGGCATCACCGGCAAGTCGTTCTTCCAGAAGGACGCGCCGCCCTTCGTGCCCGACTGGGTCCGGACCGAGCGGAAATGGAGCGAGCAGGCCGAGAGGGAAATCGACTACTTCATCTGCGACGACGAGGCGACGCTGCTGTACATCATCAACCTCGGTACCATCCCGCTGCACATGTGGGCCAGCCGCGTCGCCAGCATCGATCGTCCCGACTGGTGCGTACTGGACCTGGACCCGAAGGAGGCGCCGTTCACGTCCGTGGTTCAGGTCGCCCGGGCGACTCACGCACTCTGCCGGAGCCTCGGACTCCCCAGCCTGATCAAGACCAGCGGTTCCTCCGGCCTCCACGTGCTCATACCACTCGGCCGGCAGTGCGCGTACGATGAAGCGCGCGCCCTCGGCGAGCTGCTCGCCCGGGTCGTCGTCGCGGAGCTCCCCGACATCGCGACAATTACCCGTCAGGTCTCTCGCCGAGGAGAGAAGGTGTATCTCGACTACGTGCAGAATGGCGCGGGCCGCCTTCTCGCCGCGCCGTTCTGCGTCCGCCCCCTTCCCGGGGCACCGGTTTCGACTCCGCTCAAGTGGAGCGAGGTGAACCCCACGCTCGACGTCGGCCGCTTTACCATTCGAACCGTGCCGGCGCGCATGCGAAAGTTGAAGACCGATCCCGTTGCCGAAGTCCTGCGGCTCACTCCCGACCTCGACCGGGCGCTCGACCTGCTGAAGGAACGGTTGTAGTGGCCGATCTCCTGGTGCGGCCGCCCGGCGCCTGGCTTCTCTACGTCCTGGCCCACGGAGCGGGCGCAGGCATGCGCCACCATTTCCTCGAGTCCGTCGCGCGGTCCCTTGCCCAGCGGGGCGTGGCCACCTTTCGCTATCAGTTTCCATATATGGACGCCGCCGCGGGCCGCCCCGATCCGGCGGGCGTCCTGGAGGCCTCGGTGCGGTCTGCCGTCGGGCGCGCTGTCGCCGCCGCACCCGACCTGCCACTCGTGGCCGGCGGCAAGTCGCTCGGCGGCCGGATGACATCGTCCGCCGCCGCTGCGTCGCCGCTTCCCGGTGTTCGCGGTCTCATCTTCCTCGGCTTTCCACTCCACCCGCCGGGGAAGCCGGGCACCCGGCGCGGCGACCATCTGAGCCACATGAACCTGCCGATGCTCTTTCTCCAGGGCACTCGCGACGCATTCGCCGGGCTCGACCTCCTCGTCCCCATGATCCAGCGACTCGGCTCGCGGACCACGCTCCACCGGGTCGAAGGGGGCGATCATTCGTTCGCGGTCCTCAAGCGGTCGGGCCGTACGCCTGAAGATGTGATGACCGAGATCGCGGATACGATCACCGGCTGGGCCCGGTCGCTCCTGCCCGGCGGTGCGGCGTGAACCCGGGGCCGACGGCGCAACAGCGGAAGGCCATCGAGGCGCCCCTGGGCCCGGTGCTCGTCGTCGCCGGTCCGGGCGCCGGCAAGACTTATTGTCTCATCGGGCGGGTTCAGCACCTCGTCGGCTGTCTCGGGTTTCCTGCCGATCGCATCTGCGCCGTCACCTTCACCAACAAGGCCGCGGAGGAGATCGCGTCGCGTCTCAAATCATCGGTGGGACTCGGCGAAGGTGAGCTGACCGGTGGCACCATCCACGCGCTGTGCCTCGCGATTCTACGGGAGTTTCCGGTGGAGGCGGGTCTCCGTCCCGGATTCGGCGTGGCCGATGACGACTACCAGCGGCGGCTGCTCCGCCGCTTCCGGGTTCGCCCGGAGCGCCACGCGCAGCTGCTCGGCAACTTCGGCCGCCATCGACTGCAGGGGTACAAGCTCACCGGCGGCGACCTCGAGCTCTTCGGCCGGTACTCCGAGGTGCTGCGCGAGCGCAATCTCGTGGACTTCGATGGCCTGGTCGGCCTCACCGGGGAGCTGCTCCGCACCCGGGAGACGGTCGCGCAGACGGTGCGAAGCCGGTGGGATTACGTCCTGGTGGACGAGTTCCAGGATCTGAACCTCGCCCAGTACGGGATCCTCAAGAGTCTGGTCGCCGTCCACCGCAACCTCTTCGGGGTGGGAGACGACGAGCAATCGATCTTTTCCTGGACCGGGGCGGATCCCGGAATCCTGAACCGGTTTCGCGATGACTTCGGCATCGATCACCCGATCGTGCTCGATCACAACCGCCGGTGCTCGGTGCAGATCTTCGACGCCGCAAGGCGGCTCATCGCCAACAATCCCGCCCGGTTTGCGAAGAAGATCGAGGCCACCAGAGAGTCGCCGTTCGACGTCGAGGCCAGGACCTTCCCCGACGAGCATGCCGAAGCGGAGTGGCTGATCCATGACGTGCAGCAGCAGCATGCGAACGGTGGTCCGGGCTGGGGAGAATGTGCGGTACTCTATCGGTACCACAGAGACGGGCTGTTGCTGGAGGGAAGCTTGCTGCGTGAGGGAGTGCCCTGCCGGCTTGCCCGCGGGCAGGCGCTGATGGACGACGACGTCATCGCCTACGTCATCGCTTCTCTCAGGGTGGTACGGTCTCCCAACGACCCCGAGGCACTGGATGCTCTCGCGGAGCGGGCGCTGCCCCGGCCACTGCTCGACGATGTGCGGGCGAACGCCAAACCGGGCGTCGATCTCGTCACCAGCCTTCGCCTCTTCGCCGGCCGGCGCCACCGGGGAGAGGCCGACGCGAAGAAGGCATGGCGCTTCATCTTCCATGTCGAGAATCTGCGCGCCATGGAGCGATCTCACGCATCGGTCGAGAGCATGGTAGCCGAGCTGCTCTCCCAGCGCGTCGGCCCCGCGCGGAATCCGCTGGAGGAGCGGTATCAGGATCTGACCGATCCGATGGCGTACGCGGGCGCCCGGCACCTCGCGGACCGGCTCCGGTCGGCTGTTGCGGCGGGCGGGCGGGTGTGGCTGGAGGCCGATCGAGGTGTGGATATCGCGCTGCTGGGCATGCTCCGCGGCGGCGGCGTGGCCACCGCCTCCCGCCTTCGGCCGGAGGACCAGCCGGCCGTCGCCGACCTGGTGCTCCGGCCGAGCGACGTCCGCCAGGGGCGGTGGCCCCTCCTCGTGTTCAAGGCGCTCCAGCTCCTCCACCCACCAGCCCGGCGAGACGAGCTTCGCGACTTCGTCACGTTCGATCTGGAGACCACCGGTCTCGAGGTGGCGACGTGCGAGATCCTCGAGATCGCCGCGGTACGGGTACGTGGCGGACAGGTGACGGATCGCTTCAGCACACTGGTGCGCTGTACCGGCCCGATCAGCGCCGGCGCGCAAGCGGCTCATGGGTATTCGGAGACCGATCTGCGCGAGGCGCCGCCCTTCCGCGAGGTATGGCCGAGATTCCGTGAGTTCGTGGGACGTGACGTGCTGGTGGCCCACAACGGCCACTCCTTCGACGTGCCGGTGCTGCGCCGCGCCGCCGCGCCGTTCGGCGGCGTGGACGATCTCGTCTTCTACGATACGCTGCCGCTCTCCCGCTCCCTGAGCGAAGAGAGTGCGAAGCTTGGCGACCTGGCCCGCCGCTTCGGAGTGGAGGTGGGAAGGTCCCATCACGCGCTGGACGACGCGCTGATGCTCGCGGGCCTCCTGCCCCACCTCAAGACGCTGGAAGCGATGCGCGGCCGCAAGGCGGCCCAGGTTCACCTGCTCGATTTCCTCGGCCTCGCGCTGGCCCTGGACTCGGCGCCGGAGCCCACGCCGGAGGAACGGCTGCTCGCCGAGTTGTGCCGCCCGTACACGCTCGGACGCTATAGCGACTGTCTCGATGTCTACGCCGCCGAGGTCGGGCCGGGACTCCCCGGCGCCCCGAGTCTCGAGGAGGTCATCGAGCGACTCGGAGGGCGTGCCTTGATGGACCGGATCCGGGTCGAGCGGTCGCCTGCGGAGCGCTACCCCGCGGCGGCGGCCCGGCTCGACCTGCTGATCGAAGCGAGCCGCGGCGAGACCCTGTCCGAGCGGATCGACGATCTGCTCGGCCGTGCCATGCTCTCCACCAGCGACGGGGTCGAAGCCGATCCCCACCGGCTCAATCTCCTCACCTTGCACTCGACCAAGGGTCTCGAGTTCTCTCGCGTCTACATCATCGGGGTCGAGGACCAGCAGATGCCCGGTTGGAGGGCCATTCAGGAAGGCCGTGATGATGAGATCCAGGAGGCACGCAGGCTCCTGTACGTCGGTATGACCAGGGCCAAGGATCGTCTCGTGTTGACTCGCACCGAACGGCGGGGTGGGAGGTCCTCGGGCGGGAGCCTGTTTCTCGGCGAGGCGGGCCTGCGTCCGTGATCGGGACGTGGCAGTATTCTGCCCGGACCCTCGCACCTCACGACCCCAGCTCCGGCGGACCTGAATCGCCCCCGCTGCAATCTTGAGTGAGCGAATCGGCGATCTCCCATTCCGCCAGCGGTTTGGGTCGCCGTGCAAAGCTTCTCGACTGCGCATTTCGTCATCTCGTCTTCGGGCACATCCGTTGCATCCCCGCTCCGAGTCCCCCGTCACGCCAGCACCTCACGCCCGAATCATTCCGGAGCACCAAATGGTGACGTTTCTGAAAGGCCGTCGCAGCACCGACGGCGACGCGACGATCGCCCTGGAAAATGCCAATCGCGCCAACGCGGCGGCCGCCCTCGATCCACTGGTGATCCGAGCCGAAGCCGCCGCAGAGCAACTCCGATCGTTCGCCTCGCTGCTCGACCGCTCCTCCGAGATCGACGCCCTCCGGGAACGCTGCCTCGTCGCCGAACAGAAGCTCGCAGGAATGGAACAACTCGCCGCCCGCTTCGGCGTGGCCGAGGAGAAGGCCGACCGGATCGAGCGCCTCGGCGAACAGATGGGTCCCCTCGGCGAGAAGGCTGACGCCGCGCTCCAGCTCCACAGCCAGCTCCAGCATTTCCTCGGCAACGAGAGCCCGGTCGCGGAGCTGCGCGAGGAGACCGAGGGCCTTCGTAGCCAGCTCTCCGAGCTGGCGGAAAACGTCGGCCGGATGCGGGGGCAGGCCGATGACGCGCTCGCGGCCCACCGGCACGCCACCTCCCGGCTCGAGGCGTTCGACGAGGAGAATCAGGCCGCGACCGACCGCCTCGAGGACGTCGTGCGCCGGGTGCAGTCCGTCGAGCGGGCGCTCGAGCCGGTCGGCCAGGCGGTGACCGCGGTGCCCGATCTGCAGCACCGGCTGGCGGTGCTCCAGTCGCTCGCCGAGCAGGTGGCGCAGAAGAGCGGTATGCTGGAGCAGCAGCGCGAGGCCGTGGAGCGGGCTTCGACCCAGATCTCGCAGCTCACCCGGCTCGACCGCGAGCTCGACGTCTGGCTCCGCCGCCAGGAGGAGCAGATCCGCCGCTTCGGCACCATCGAGGCCAAGATCCAGGAAGTCCATGCGATCCAGACGAAGGTCATCGCCCGGAGCGAGGAGCTGCAGGCGACTTCTCTCCAGAACGAGCACACGGTCCAGAGCGCCAAGCAGGCGCTCACCGACCTGCGTGAGCAGATGCGAAAGAGCAGCGAGGGCTTCGAGCTGGAGAACCGCGGACTCCACGCGGTGAGCGAGCGCGTGGCCGATCTGCGCAACGCCGTCAAGGAATGCGAGGCGCGGTTCGACGTGCTCGACGGGGCCAGTCAGGGCGCGTCCGCGATCCAGGCTCACGTACGCGCCCTCGGCGAGCACTCGTCGCAGCTCTCGGTCGAGCTCACCAGTCTCGCGGAAGAGGCCACGCGGCTCGCGTCGCTCCGGCAGGAGGTCGAGCGGATCGGCGGCGTGACCGACGAGGTGACCTCCCGCATGGAGCGGATCTATCAGCTCAAGCCCGACGTCGATGAAGCCGTACAGCACCTCGTGGCCCTCAAGGGAACCCACGAGCTGGTGGCCGACGGCCTCGAGCGGATGCGGGTGGCCTACGAGGAGATGTCCCGCCTCAGGGAGAGTCACGCGGAGGTCCAGAGCCGGCTCACCGCCGGTGACGCCTGGGTGCGAAAGGTCGAGACGCAGGTGCGGGAGCTGGGCGCGATGGAGCCCGAAGTGGCCCGCATCCGCGAAGAGGTGGAGCAGGTGAAGGGCGCCATGGGCGAGATCGCCTCGCGTCGTGAGACGGTGGTCGAGCTGGGACGCCGCCTCGACGAGGTGGGCGCTACCGGTGGCGAGCTCGCCGACCGGATGAAGGGCCTCGAGGGACGGGTGAACGGCGCGGAGTCGCGCTTCGTGCAGCTCGCGAAGAAGTCGGATCACGCCGAGAAGGTGGCGGAGACTATGGCCGAGGTGGTGGCATCGGTGGCCGAAGCCGACCGGCGTATCGGCGTGGTGGGCGGCTCGGTGCAGGCGCTCGAGAGCCGTACCAGCCAGCTCGACGAGATCGAAGGCCGTATCCGCCAGCTCGGACAGGACTTGGAGCAGCGGCGCGGCGCGCTCGACAAGGCCAGCGAGCACCTGGCGCAGGCCACCCAGCTCCGGAAGCAGAGCGCCGAAGTCGCTCACCGTCTCGAGGAGGTGTCGCGGACGATCGGTGCCGCGCTGGTCGATGCGGAGCAGCGGTCGGAGAAGCTCGCACGCACGGCGAGCGAGCTCGAGAGCCGCTCGTCCGCCCTCAAGTCAATCGAGCGCCCGGTGGCGCACTTCGAGGAGCTGCTGGGGAGCTGGGAGTCGGCCCAGACCGAGGCGGCGCGCGCGCTGGAGCAGACGCTGGCGCGGCAGGCCGCGGTGGACGCGCTCGAGGCGCAGGTGAAGCACGTCTTCGAGCTGGCCGAGCGCGCGGTGGCCGACGTGCAGTCGATCGGCTCGGCGCGGCGGGAGATCTCGGAGACCCGCGAGCTGCTCGAAAGCACCCAGGAGCAGTTCAAGGCTACCGAGGGAGCGCTCGAGGCGTTCGAGACCCGGAAGCGTCAGCTCGAGCGCGCGGAGCAGCGGCTGGCGCGGGCCGAGGCACTCGCGCTCGGCATGCGCTCCACCGTGGAGACGCTGCAGGCCCAGCGCACCGTCATCGATCACGCGATGGAGTCGGCCAGCACCCTCGCGATGCAGATGAAGCAGGCGGAGGCGCTGATTGCGGTGCTTCGGAAGGAGCGCACCCTGGCGTGCGAGCTCAAGGCGGCGCTGCAACTCGACGACGAGGAGGAGGAGCCGGGCAAGTAGGCGCACTCACCGCGCGACCACGAAAAACTGCACCCGTCACGGGCCCCTAAGTGGGGCCCGTGCCGCTTCTTGCACTCTCTCCTCGCCCATCTCTTGCTGCTCTCAGGGGCCACAGCATTCCTGCCGTGACTTACGACTCTATTCCCGATACGCGTGAGGTCAGCATGCAAGGCCGACTGGCGATTTGCGCACGCCTGGGTGTGCTCTCTCTTGCACTCTACGCCTGCAGCGCCGACGACTCGACGGGCCCCGCCGGCGGCGGTCCCGATCAGCCGCCGATCGCCGTCACCAGCCGCTGGTCCGAAACATCGACGTGGCCCGACGGGACCGTGCCGGCGGCCGGCGCCGCGGTGACGATCCCGGCGGACAAGGCGGTGCTGCTCGACGTGAGCCCGCCGGCGCTCGCGAGCCTCAAGATTGACGGCGCGCTGGTGTTCGACGAGAAGGATCTCGACATCACCACCGGCTCGATCGTGGTGGCGGGCACGCTCCGCATCGGCACCAGCGGCACTCCGTTCGCGCACAAGGCGACGATCACCCTCACCGGTGCCGCCGACGATCCCGACGTAATGGGAATGGGCAGCAAAGTCCTCGGTGTTCTCCCCGGGGGTACTCTCGACCTGCACGGCGAATCGCGCACCGGCTGGACCCGTCTGGCCTCGAGCGCGCCCTCCGGCTCGACCCAGCTCACGCTTGTGGCCGCCCCCACGTGGCGGGCCGGAGACAAGCTGGTGGTCGCGTCGACGGACTTCGATCCCACCCGCGCGGAAGTCGTGACTGTCCAGGACGTGAGCGGCACGACCGTGACCATCGCGCAGCCGCTTCTCTACTCCCACTACGGACAGATCCAGACGTATGCCGGCACGACGGTTGACGAGCGTGCCGAAGTGGGGCTCCTCACCCGGAACGTGGTGATCCAGGGTGACAGCGCCTCGAGCGCCGGAGGCTATGGCGGCCATATGATGGGAATGGGCGGCACCCTCCGGGTGGAAGGCGTCGAGCTGCACTTCATGGGACAGAAGGGGAAGGTGGCCCGCTATCCGATGCACTGGCACATGATGGGGCCGGTGGACGGGCAGTACTTCGCGGGGAGCAGCGTCTGGAAAAGCTTCAACCGCTGCGTGACGGTACACGGCACCGACAATGCCCGGGTCGAGAATAACGTCTGCTACGACCATCTGGGCCACGGCTACTTCCTGGAAGACGGCGCGGAAACCGGCAACCTCATCGCAGGCAATCTCGGTCTCGGCACCAGGACGACCGCGGATGGTGAGGGCGTTCTGCCGACCGATACGGAGGCGGCCACGTTCTGGATTACCAACCCGGACAACACGATCCGGAACAATGTCGCGGGCGGCTCGCAGGGATTCGGGTTCTGGTTTGCCCTGCCGGCCTCGCCGACCGGTCTCTCCACCGGCCAGCCCGATCTGCCGCGCACCAATCCGCTGCGTGAATTCGACGGCAACGTGGCCCACTCGAACCGGCGGGGCGGACTCCAGGTGGACGATGGCCCGATGCCCGATGGCAACACCCAGACGGCGTACTACAGCCCGCGCTCCGACCCGAACGACAACCAGAGCGCGGTCGAGGCCGACTTCAAGAACTTCGTCGCGTGGAAGCACTCGGGACGTGCCGTGTGGCTCCGCGGGGCCGACCTCAAGCTCACCGGCGCCGTGCTCGCCGACAACGCCATCGGCGCCACCTTCGCCTCGTATCAGACATCGGTCGAGGACGCCCTCTTCGTTGGTGAGACGGCGAACAACTCGACCACGCTCTCGTCGGGCACACCCCGCCGCGGCTACGAGTTCTATGACGGGACCGTGGGCGCCGACCGCGTGACCTTCGTGAATTACACCGGAACGGCGTCGATTCCGTGGAGTGCGCTCGGGTTCAACCGGAACAACGGCTTCTCGGTTAGCACCGCGAATTTTGCCGGCACCCTTTACTTCACCAACGCCAACCCGTTCTACCTCGAGACGCCCCACGCCGACAAGGATGGCGACAAGGCGGCGGTCTTTCTCGATCGCGACGGAACCGTCACCGGGAACGCCGGGTCGTACGTCGTCGCCAACTCGCCGTTCCTGACGACCGCCTCATGCACCCTCAGGCCGGAGTGGAACGCTTACGTCTGCCCCAACCGCTACGTGGGCCTGAGCATCCGGAGCGACGCCGAGACCGTGGCGCCCCTCACCCTGGTCCGTGACGATGCGGCCTCGCTCGCTCTGGTGGGTGTGCCCGGCGACCCCGAGTCGGCTTTCGCCTCGCTACTGCCCGGACGCCAGTACACGATCCAGTACTCGGGCGCGGTGCCGCTCAACCCCAAGCTCTATCTCGACAACCTCGGTGCCACCGATTGGGTGAGGGTCACGTTGCCCTACCCGCAGGCCACCTTCACGGTGGTTCGGGACTACTGGGCGGGGAATCCGGTGGGTGCGGCAGCCAGCCTGGCCGCGCTCGACGCGAGTACCGGCGACAAGTACTTCTACGACACCGGCACCGGGCTGCTGCACATCAAGCTCGCGCCGATGGCGGATCGGGATTGGGCCACAATGTTCGTGCGGGCGCAGTAGGTCACGAGTCACCTGTCGCAATCTGAGGGTCAAAAGCCGGGGGTGGGCCTGAAGGCCCCCCCGGCTTGCGGCTTGTGACAGGTGACCTTACATTGTCCCCAACATCGGAGCACGCATACGCATCCGGTGTGGTCACTGAGGGCCGGCGTATCGCGCTGGTCCTTTTTTGTTGGCCGTTGGGCCCAGCGTGAGGGTTCGAGTCACGCAACACAGCGTAGTCGGCCGGTGCGGCAGTTTCGTACTCCGATTACACCACGATCAAGGAGTAGGGAACAATGCGCACCACAGGGA
>JBOHSC010000262.1:0-2319 GCA_050733115.1 Gemmatimonadales bacterium | reverse complement strand
CCCCCGACTCGACCGGTGCGGATTCCGCGCGATGATGCCCACCCGCGCCAACCGCGTGCAGCTCGTCCTGGTACTACTGATATTGGCGGTGCTCCAGTTTTATTTGCGGCCCCGTCTCTGGGGCGCGCGGGTAAGCCCCGACTTCCTCTTCCTCGGCCTCATGCTCTTCGCGCTGCGCAGCAGTCCCGGAGTCGCGGCGGTGGCGGGGTTCATCATCGGCCTGGCGAGCGACGCCCTGAGCCCGGCCCGATTCGGCGCGGGAATGCTCGCTCACACGCTCGTCGGATACGTCGCTTCGTGGGCCAGGGCTGTATTCTTCGCGGATAACATCCTGGTCAACGCGGCGTTCGTAGGCGTGTCGCTCTGGGTGCGCGATCTTCTCATGCTGATCCTGAGCGGCGCGAGCGATCGCCCTGTACTCGCCGAGCTCACGGTCTACAGCCCGCTCCAGGCCCTCGCCACCGCGGCGTTCGCGTTGCTCGTGCTCCTGGCCTCGCGGCAGTGGTTCTCCATCAGGCTCGACGCATGAACGGCTTCGATTCATTTCGGGTAAGGGAGCGTGCCGAGGCGGCGCAATGGATCCTGCTCCTCGCCTTTCTCGTGCTCGCGGGCGCGTTCTTCCGCACCCAGATCCTTCAGCACGAGAAGTTCCAGCTCAAGGCCGAAACCAACCGGCTGCGGCCCATCTCCGTCACCGCGCCGCGCGGCGCCATCCTCGACTGGCGGGGCGAGATCATCGCCGAGAATGTTCCCGGCTACTCCGTCAAGCTGCTGGCCCCCTCGGCCGATTCGCTCCGGGCCGTGCTGGCGCGCCTGGATCGATTCGTCCCGCTCGATACCAGCCAGGTCGAGGAAATCGTCCACCGCTTCGCTCAGGCTCGCTACCAGCCGGCGCTCGTGTTTGGCGATGCCACCTTCGAGACGGTGGCGAGGCTGGAGGAACACCGCTTCGTCCTCCCTGGTCTCGTCATCCAGGCAGAGCCCAAGCGGCTCTACCCGGCCGGCAAGGCCGTCGCGCACCTGGTGGGATACGTCTCGGAGGTAACCGAGCAGGATCTTGCCGCCAACCGCTTCCCGGGGGCTGGTCTTGGCTCCATCGTCGGCAAGGCGGGGCTCGAGCGGGAGTACGACGACACCCTGCGGGGCGCCGAGGGCGTTCGGTACATCGAGGTCAATGCACGCGGGCGGCTGGTCCGAGAGGAGGCAGGCGCGGCCTCGCTCCTCCCGATGCCGGGCAAGCCGATCGAAACTACCATCGATCTGGACCTCCAGCGGTTTATCGACAGCATCTGGCCCGCAGGAATCAGGGGAGCCATGGTCGCCATGACTCCCGACGGCAAGGTCCGGGCGCTCTATTCGGCGCCCGCGTACAATCCCAACGACTTCGTGGGCGGTATTTCGACCAGGGAATGGCGCGCGCTCAACACCGACGAGGCGCGACCTCTGCTCAACCGGGTCATCCAGGCGCGGTATCCGCCGGCCTCGCCGTTCAAGCTGGCGATTTCGGCGATGGCGCTGAAGCGGGGGCTCATCGGTCTCGACACCCATATGCCCCAGCCCTGCCGGGGCGGCATGCGGCTCGGCAACCGGGTCTTCCGCTGCTGGAAGAAGGAGGGCCACGGCTCCCTCGACCTGGTCGGCGCCGTGGCCGCGAGCTGCGACGTCTACTTCTACCAGCTGGGCCTCCGGCTCGGGCTCAACGCCATCATCCAGGATGGCGTGCTGATGGGGTTCAAGGACAAGAGCGGAATCGACCTGGAGAACGAGGTCGACCCGATCTACCCTTCATCTACCGCCTATTTCGACCGGCTCTATGGGCCCCGCCGCTGGAGCCCGCCGGCCACCACGCTCAACTTCGCGATCGGGCAGGGTGAGAACACCCAGACGCTCATCAACATGATGCGCTTCTACGAGGGGCTCGCCGGCGACGGTAACGCCGCCTCTCCGTACCTGGTCAGGCCGGCGCCGGCCAAGCCGAGGGCGCTCGGGCTGACCGCGGAGCAGCTCGACGGCCTGCGAAGCGCCCTGATCGCGGTGGTCGAGCGGGGCACTGCCGCCAGAAGCCGGCACGCCGATCTGGCCGTGGCCGGCAAGACGGGCACCGCCCAGAACCCCCACGGCAAGGACCATGGCTGGTTCATCGGCTTTGCCCCGGCCGAAAAGCCCGAGCTCGTGGTGGGCGCCATCATGGAGTTTGCCGAGCACGGTACGGTAGCGGCGCCGTACGTGGTGAGCGCCCTCCGCCGATACATCCTCGGTCCCGACAGCGCGGGCCCCATTAAGGTGAAGATTCTCCTCGACGAGGCCGCCGCCGTGCAG
>JBOHSC010000261.1:0-10164 GCA_050733115.1 Gemmatimonadales bacterium | reverse complement strand
TCGTGGTGGACGACGCGATCGTGGTGCTCGAGAACATCGTGCGCCATATCGAGCGCGGCGAACCGGTGATGAAAGCGGCGATCAACGGAAGCCGCGAGATCAGCTTCACCGTCATCTCGATGACGCTCTCGCTGGTCGCCGTGTTCATCCCGGTGCTGTTCCTCGGCGGTCTGATCGGGCGGCTCTTCCAGGAATTCGCGGTGACGATCGCCGTCGCGATCCTCGTGTCGGGCTTCGTCTCGCTCACGCTCACGCCGATGCTCTGCAGCCGGTGGCTCAAGCCGGAAAGCGAGCAGCCGCGTCACGGGCGATTCTACCAAATCACCGAGCGCGCTTGGGAACGCTCGCTCTCGTGGTACGAGCGGAGCCTGGCCTGGGTGATGGACCGGCGAGGACTGGCAATGGCGTTCAGCGCCCTGATTTTGGTGGGGACGGTGCTACTCGCCGGCGTGGTACCCAAGGGGTTCATTCCCAGCGAAGACCAGGGCCAGCTCTTCGGCACCACCGAGACCGCCGAGGGCACCAGCTTCGACAACATGGTGGAGCACCAGAAGGCCGCCTCGGCGATCATCCAGGAAGACCCGAACGTCGAGGGGTTCATGTCGGCGGTGGGCGGGAGCAGCCGGACCACCAACCAGGGGCGGGTCCTCATCCATCTCAAGCCCCGCGACCAGCGCCCGCTCGGCGCCGACGACGCGGCCAGGTCGCTGACCCAGAAGCTCGCCGCCGTTCCCGGACTCAGGGTATTCCTCAACAACCCGCCGGTGATCAACATCGGCGGCCGGCAATCGAAGAGCCAGTATCAGTTCACGCTTCAGAGCTCCGACGTGGCCGCGCTCTACGAGGCCGCGGGGACCATGGAACAGAAGCTGCACCAGTTGAAGGGCCTGACCGACATCACCAGCGACCTGCAGATCAAGAACCCGCAGGTGCAGGTGACCATCAACCGCGATCGCGCCGCCTCGCTCGGCATAGACGTGAACACTGTCGAGAACGCCCTCTACGACGCGTACGGTGCGCGGCAGGTTGGCACCATCTTCACCCCGAACGATCAGTACTGGGTGGTGATGGAGCTGCTGCCGCAGTACCAAAAAGACCTTTCGGCGCTCAACCTGCTGCACATCTCCGGCCGCGATGGGGTGCCGGTGCCGCTGGGGTCGCTGGCTACGGTAACCCCGACCACGGGCCCGCTCACGGTAAACCACTCGGGACAGATCCCGTCCGTGACGCTGTCGTTCAACCTCGCACCGGGAGCGTCGATCGGCACGGCGGTCAACGACGTGCAGGAGCTCGCCCGCCAGGCCCTTCCGTCGAGCATCAGCACGAGCTTCTCGGGCACGGCGCAGGCCTTCCAGGCGGCACAGCAGGGGTTGCTGGTGCTGCTGGTACTCGCGCTCCTGGTGATCTACCTGGTGCTCGGCATCCTGTACGAGAGCTTCATCCACCCGCTGACTATTCTCTCCGGCCTGCCCTTCGCTGGGTTCGGCGCGCTCCTGGCGCTCTTCATCTGCCAGCTCGACCTCAGCGTCTATGCGTTTGTGGGTATCATCATGCTCATCGGTATCGTGAAGAAGAACGCGATCATGATGATCGACTTCGCCATCGAAGCGGAGCGGAGCGGGCACAAGAGCGCGCGCGACTCGATTCTCGAGGCGGCGAGCGTGCGGTTCCGGCCGATCATGATGACGACGGTGGCGGCGCTGGTGGGTACGCTTCCGATCGCAATCGGGCAGGGTGCCGGCGCGGAATCTCGGCGCCCGCTCGGCGTGGCGGTAGTGGGCGGGCTCGCCTTCTCGCAGATCATCACGCTCTACATTACGCCGGTGGTGTACACCTACCTTGATGCGTTCCAGCAGTGGCTGGGCCGGCGGAAGACGCGGGAAGCGACTGAGCCCCGGCGCGCTGAGGGGGCGCCCAGCCCGGCGCAAGCCTAGCCGACTCTCCGCAGAGGCGCAGAGTTGGAGGGCCTCTCCGTGAATGTGAATAGGAAGGGTGGGAGGGGCTACAGTTCGTACAACGCCCCATACTTCGCCGTCAGTGCCGCTACCAGGGGCCGATGATCGGGCAGTGAGCCCGTCACCACCTCGATCAGCCGCGCCGAAGGGTAGCGCGCTCCCTGCCGATACACTCGCTCCCCGAGCCAGCGCACCAGCGTTTCGAACTCGCCGGCGGCAAACTGGGCGCCGAGATCGCCCAGCTCCTCCTCCGCGCGGGTGAAGAGCTGAGCGGCGAACACGTCGCCGAGGGTGTAGGTGGGGAAGTATCCGACCAGCCCGTCGGCCCAGTGCCCATCCTGCAGGCATCCCTCCGCATCGCTTCGCGGAACGACGCCGAGGGAGCGTTCATATGCTTCGTTCCATGCCGCCGGGAGGTCTCCGGCGCGGAGATCGCCCGAGATCAGCGCGCGCTCCAGCTCGAACCGGACCAGTACGTGCAGGTTGTAGGTGACCTCGTCGGCGTTCACCCTGATGAGCGACGGCGTCACCCGGTTGACCGCGAAGAAGAAGTCGTCGCGCCCCACGTCGTCGAGGCTTTCGGGGAAGAGCTCCTGAGCACGCGGATGGAAGTGCTCCCAGAACCCTCTGCTTCGCCCTACCCTGTTCTCCCAGAATCTCGCCTGCGACTCGTCCATCCCCACGGAAAGTGCCTCGCCCATCGGTGTGCCGTAGTGGCGCGGGTCGAGGCCCTGCTCGTAGAGTCCGTGCCCCACTTCGTGCAGAATCGTCAGCACACCGCCCGAGAAGTCACGATCGTCGAACCGCGCGGTGATCCGGCAGTCGCCGGGGCCGATGCTGGTGCAGGAGGGATGGAGCGCGAGATCGAGGCGCCCGCGACCGAAGTCGAACCCGACCGCGGCGGCCACACGCACGCCGAAGGCCTGCTGGCGGTCGCGCGGGAAGTGGCGTCGCAGGAGACCCACGTCGGGTTGCCGCCGCGCGCCGGCGATCCGGGCCGCGAGCGGCAGCAGCTCGCGCCGAAGCGCATCGAAGAGCCGCGCCACCACGGCGCTGCTGAGCCCGGGCTCGTGATCCTCGATGAGCGCATCGTACGCCTCGCCCTCGTAGCCCACACACTCCGCTTCGGCCCGCTTGAGCTCGACGATCTTCTCGAGCCAGGGCCGGAACACCTCGAATCGTGACGCCGCACGCGCCGACGCCCACGCCTTCTGCGCCAGTGCGGTGGTGCGCGCCACCTGTTCCACCAGGCGGCGGGGTACCAGGATCGAGCGGTCGTACTCCCGGCGGAGTACCCGCACGTTCACCGCCGCGGGCGACATCGGATCGGCCAGCAGCTCCGAGCCCTCGACTGCCCCCAGGAGCTCACCGATGCGCGGGTCGGTGCCGCGCTCGTGCAGCAATCCCGCGATCAGGGCGAGCTGCTCGCTCCGGTTCTCCACCCCGCCGGACGGCATGTACGTCTCCTCGTCCCATTCGAGGAGTGCCTCGACGGTCGTGAGGAGCCCCTCCTCACGGACCCGCCTGATCAGCTCGTCGTAGGCCTTGTCGGCGTGCATGATGGCCGTAACATACACTTCCGAGTCTTCACGCAGCCGACTCCCAGGGTAGGATCGCTGATGCTGACCGCCGCCGAGGAACAGGGTCTGAGCGGCCTGGCGCTCGCGAGCCAGGTGCAGCACGCGCTCTATCGCCTGCCCGAGGCAACCATCGCCGGGCTCATCCTCCGTCTGCGCGAAGGAGCCCGGGATCGCCACGTCATCTATCTCCACGACGGCGAGCTCGACCCGATCCGCATCCTCCCGTGCCCGATCGCCATCCTGCCGGAGCAGCTCGCCTACATTCACGCCGTCAGCCTGATCATCCAGGAGGCGCTCAAGCGAATTCCCTCCCTCTACCTCGGCGACCCTGCCGTCCGGGAAATTCTTCGCCTTCCCGATGCGGAGGAGCGGTGGCTCCGCGAATGCTGGGGATCGAGTCAGGAGGCGCACAACCCGGTATTCGGCCGGCTGGACGCGCTGATCGACTTCACCAGCCCGATGTGGCGGGAATCGCTCCACTTCGTCGAGCCCAACCTCACGGGCATCGGCGGGCTTCACATGGTACCCACCAGCGAGCGGCTCCTCGCCGAGATCGTCGTTCCAGCGCTCGAGAGCGTGGATCCCGATCTCCACCTCGAGGTAGGCCAGGACATGCGGGAGCTGCTCGTCCGGGAAATCCGCGACCACGCCGCGGCGATCGGGAGCGGGCTGCAGCTCTGCTTCATCGAGCCCAAGTACGCCGGCAACGGTCCCGACGAGCAGGAGCAACTCGCCCGCTACCTGCGCGATGTGCACGGCATGACGGTGATGCACGCCGACCCCTCGGAGCCCACGGTACACCGCGGCGCCGTGTGGTACGCCGGCAACCGCGTGGACCTCGGTTACCGCGATTATGGCGTGGTCGATCTCCTCGAGCTCCAGGAGGAAGGCGTTGACGTCGAGCCGATGCGGCTGCTGCTCCGGGAGAATCGGATCATCTCCTCGATCGCAGCCGACCTCGACCAGAAGAGCTGCTGGGAGGTGCTCACCGATCCCGATCTCGCCGATCGCTACTTCACCGCGGAGGAGCGGCTCGTCTTCCAGCGACACATCCTCTGGACCCGGGTGCTCTCCGACCGGCGCACGATGCTGCCCGACGGCCACGCCGGTCCGCTTCTCGAGTACGCTCGCGACCACCACGACGCACTCGTGCTCAAGCCGAATCGCGCCTACGGCGGCGACGGTATCGTCATCGGTCCGGCCGTCTCCACGGCGGAGTGGGAAGCGGAGATCGATGCGGCGCTCGCCGATCCCGACGAGCGCTGGGTGGTGCAGCAGGTCGCCACCATCCCGGTCCGCGAGTTTCCTGTGCTCGGCGCCGACCACGCCGTGCACGCGGAGCCGTTCTATACGGTGATGGGGTTCGCGGCGAACGATGAGGGCGTCGCCATCCTGGCGCGCGCCTCGCAGAAGCAGGTGGTGAATGTCGCCCAGCATGGCGGCATCTGCGGGGTCATGGTGAGCCGCTCACGGCCCGCTATCGGCGCCGCGGACGCCGACACTCCGGCGGCGTAACGCCTACATGGCTCCGGCCGGCGCCGGAGAAGAGACCGGCCCGGAGCGCGCGGGCCACCTGCCTACCTGGAGAGAGAGCACCGCGGCCAGGAGGCAGAGACCGCCCGAGGCCCAGAAGGCCGGCTGGTAGTCGCCCACTGTGGTGCGGACCCACCCCGCGGCGTAGGCGGTGAGCGCGGCACCGATCTGGTGCCCGGCGCCGATCCAGCCGAACATGATCGGCGCCCGGGCAGTGCCAAAAGCGTCGTTGGCGAGGCGCATCGTCGGGGGCACCGTGGCGACCCAGTCCAGTCCATACCAGACCGCGAACACCCAGAGTCCGGAGTGCTGCCCGGCGAGCGCGTGCGGGAGATACATCAGAGACAGGCCGCGAAGTCCGTAGTACCACGCCAGCAATCGCTGGCTGCTCCATCGGTCGGATAGCCACCCCGATCCCGTCGTTCCAACGAGATCGAACACCCCCATCAGCGCCAGCAGGCTCGCGGCGCGCACCTCGGGAATACCGTGGTCGTGCGCCGCGGGAATGAGGTGAGTACCCACCAATCCATTGGTGGACGCGCCACAGATGAAGAACGTCCCGAAGAGCAGCCAGAAGTCCCGTGACCGCGCCCCGTCGGCCAATGCCCCGAGCGCGGTGCGCACCGGATTTGCCGCCACGGCGGAGTCGGGTTCGATCGCGGTGGCCCCGTATGGCGCGAGTCCCACCGCCGCGGGCCGCTCGCAGAGCAGGAGTGCGACCAGTGGAATCATGAGCGCCGCCGCGCAGGCCACCAACACCGCCGCCGCGCGCCATCCGTCGAGGTCGATGACGCGCGCGAGCAGCGGGAGGAAGACGAGCTGCCCCGTCGCGGTGCTCGCGGTGAGAAGGCCCATGGCAAGCCCCCGGCGCGTGGCGAACCAGCGGTTCACTACGGTGGCGCCGAGCACGAGTGCCACCATGCCGCTCCCGGTGCCCACGATGACGCCCCAGCTGAGCACGAGCTGCCACGGTTCCCGCACCCGGGTCGAGAGCGCGACTCCCACCGCCAGCAGGCAGAGCGCGGTGATGGTCGTGCGGCGGATGCCGAGGCGCTGCATCAGCGCACCGGCGAAGGGTCCCATCAGGCCGTAGAGAAGGATGTTGATGGAGATCGCGAACGAGATCGCCGATCGCGACCACCCGAACTCCTGCTCCAGCGGCACGATCAGCACGCTCGGCGTGGCCCGGACTCCCGCCCCCGCGAGCAGAGCGAGGAAGGTGACGCCGAGGACGACCCATGCGTAGTGCGGGCGCCGCTGCGTCACGACTGGCCGCCCGTTCCGAGCGCTCGCATCAGCCGGTACATGAACTCCACGCCTTCGTAGAATTCCTTCACGCCGACCCGCTCGTCCCGGCCGTGGGACCGGATGTCGTCCATGTCCGCGAAGATGGCGGAGAGGCCGTACACCGGGATTCCCGCACCCCGGAAGTAGACGGCGTCGCTGGACCAGGGATCCATCACTGGGAGCGTGAGCGTACCGGGCCACATCTCGCTCGTGATGCGCCCGATCGCCGCCATGAGGTCGGGCCGGATCGGTGAGGCTGGGCTGGGTCGCGGCGTGTTCGCGGTCGTCACCGTGATCTGCGTATCGGCTACCACTCGCTCGAGCGTGCGCCGCACACCCTCGGGGTCCTCACCAGGGAGAAGGCGGCACTGAATCGTCGCCTGGGCGCGCTGAGGCAGCGCGTTCTCCACGGTTCCGGCCTCCAGCATGGTGGCGACGCAGGTGTTTCGTATCATCGCGTGGTAGTAGGGCGACGGGTCGAGCCGGGCGACGACGCGACGGTCCGGGTTCGGTCGCGTGATCGCCAGCAGGTCGGCCGCCTGCCGCCCCTGCTCCTGCTTCGACACGCTCCGGAAAAACTCCCGTGTCGTCTCGGTGAGCTTGACCGGGAAATCGAAGCGGGCGAGGCGCGTGAGCCCACCGGCAAGCCGGTAGATCGCGTTGTCGGGCACCGGCTCCGAGCTGTGACCTCCAGAGTCGGTCACGACGAGTGTGTAGGTGACGTACACCTTCTCGCTCGTCTGCACCGGGTTTCGCACGTGGCGCCCCTTCCTGAGCTGTCCCCCCGCGGCATCGGTGTTGACGACGTACTCTGCGTCCACCAGATCCCGGCGGTTGGCGATCAACCACTCCGCTCCATTGAAGTCCCCGCCCTCCTCCCCCTCGGTGAGGGCGAGAACCAGGTCGCGAGCGGGGACGAAGCCTTCGCGCTTGAGCCGAATGAAATTCGCCGTGAGATCGGTCACCTCGTCCATGATGTCGTAGGTTCCCCGTCCGTAGAAGTAGCCGTCCTTCTCGGTCAGCCTGAATGGATCCACTGACCAGTCCTCGGGCTTGGCCTCTACCACGTCGAGATGGGCGATGAACAGAATCGGCTTGAGGCCGGCATCGCCGCGACCGCGATACCGCACAATGAGGTTCTGGTGTGCCGGATGGGGGCCGACGAGCTGCACGTCAACGTCGGGAAAGCCAGCCGCCCGGAAGCGAGTGGCAAGCGCCTCCGCCGCTGGCGTCGAGCCGTTCGCCTCGGTGGTGTTGATCTCGACCAGCTCTTTCAGGATCTCGCGGGCGAGCCGCTGCTGGTCGGGTGGCGGGAGGGTCTGGGCGTGGAGCGAAACCTGCCCCGCGGCCGCAAGGCCGCACAGAACGAGTGAAACGAGTCTTGGCATCTAGCTCCGGCGCTCCATGTAGACGAGCGGCGCCGCCCCCGGCTCGAATCCGAGGCGCCGGTACAGACTCTCGGCGTCCCGGGTGAGCAGGGTGATCCGCCGAAGTCCCTGGAGGCCGGGGGCCTGGAGAATCGACGCCATGAACCACTCTCCCACTCCCTGACCGCGAAAACCGGGATCGACGACGACGTCGGTGAGATACGCATAGGTCGCCAGATCGGTGATGACTCGTGCAAAGCCGACCAGGTGCTCGCCGTGGAGCACGCCGAAGCAGAGCGAATTGGCGGCAGCGCGCTCCAGCACGTCGCGCGAGAGCGTGCCGGCCCAGTGGGTGCCCGCCAGGAGATCGTACGCCGCGTCGAGATCGATGACCGAGCGGTCGGCGGTGAAGGTAAAGTCTCCGCGCACGATCATCGTCCCAGGAGCGCTCGCGCGTCGCGCGTGATGGCGATCCACGCCGCCGCCGAGGCATCGGGGCGGGCGTCGTTCGTCGTATTGACCGCGCCGATCACCGCTACCCTTGTCCGCGGATTGAGGTAGAAGAACGACCGGAATCCCGCCTGCTCGCCGGTATGCCCCACCAGTGTCGTCCCGCCGCCCTGCGGGAACAGGAAGAACGACAGGCCGACGGCGTCGCCGAGTCCCTCGGCGGGATCCACCTTCACGACCGTCCGCCACATCTCCTCGAGCGACCGGCGCGACAGGACGGTATCGTAGATCCGCGCCGTCGCGGTGTCGCCGTGGGTGGTGCCGGTGAGAAAGGTCACGTAGGCGGCGAGGTCCGTGAGTGGCGCGTTCCAGCCGCCGTTCGGTATCGTGATGCCGGGATCGAAGTCCCTGCCGTTGGCGGCCACCCGTTGCCCGCCCACGCTGTCGGCCACGACGGTGTAGTTGTTCGAGCGCCACCGCGCGAGGTGATAAGGGGTCGTGCCGAAATAGCTGCGCGAAAGACCGAGTGGTGTCCAGATGTTCTTCTGGATGTATGCCTCGTACGGATCGCCGGTGATGTGCTCGATGACGCGGGCCAGGTAGATGAACCCCGGGTTGCTGTACCCGAATCTCGACCCCGGCGCGAAGAGCAGCTCCTGGTACGGCATCATCGAGACCAGCTGCTCCCACCGCGTCGGCTCGAACGGCTCCCACGGCTTGCCCGAGGTGTACGGCCAGGTGGGATCCTGGAAGCCCGACGAATGCGACAGCAGCATCCGGATGGTGACGTCGTCCATCGACCCGAATGGGTCGTGCACCTGCCGGAGCTCCGGCACCCAGGTCGTGATCCGGTCGTCGAGCGAGAGCTTGCCGCGGTCGCGGAGCTGCATGATGGCGATCGCGGTGAGAGTCTTGGTGATCGACGCCCAGTGGAAGATGGCGCGATCGGTCATCGCCTCGCGTATGTCGCGGTCGGCCTGGCCGTACTCGTGGTGCGCCAGCACCTGGCCGTCGCGGAGAATGAGAGTGCTCGCCCCGACGATGCTGTCGCCCCCGGCGAAAGCGTCGAACGCACGGGTGAACTGCTCCCAACCCTCCGGTGAGGAAGCGGGCTTGGTGGCGCGCTGAGCCTCGAGCGGCGTACAGCCCGCCAGCGCCGCGATCTCCAGTATCGTGACAATCCTCGGTGCCTTCATGGCTCCCAATCTAAATCGTCGACGGGGCGCGTTGCCGCCTGCTCGCCCGGCCCGTAACTTCTCCCCCCATGCCGAGACCATTCCTGATCGACGGCGCGTGGGTGCCGAGCCTGAGCGCAAGCACGCGCGAGATCCACAATCCCGCGACGCTCGAGATCATCGACACCGTGGCCGATGCCAGTCCTGCCGACGTCGACGCGGCGGTCCGGGCCGCGACCAAGGCACAGCACGCCTGGTGGAGACTCCCCGGCGTCGAGAAGGCGAAGCATCTGCACGACATCGCCTCGCGCATTCGTTCGCGGGAGCGCGCCCTCTCCACGCTCATGGCGCGGGAGACGGGAAAGCCGCTGATCGAAGCGGTCGACTGCATCGACTGGGTAGCTGCCTGCTTCGATTACTACGCGGAAGTGGGACGCCGGAGCTGGGGCAACTCCATGCCGCCGGTGCTCCCTCACCAGGTCAACTTCACGATCAAGGAGCCCTACGGCGTCGTGGCGGCCATCGTCCCATTCAACTTTCCGCTGCTGCTGATGTCGTGGAAGGTGGCGCCGGCGCTGATGGCCGGGAACACCCTCGTCTGCAAGCCGCCGCACCAGAACCCGCTCAGCAACCTGCTGATGGCGGAATGCTATGACGGATTGCCGGCCGGCGTGGTCAATGTCATCACCGGCGGCGGCGATACCGGACAGCGGCTCATCGAACACCCCGGCGTCGATTTCATCGCGTTCACCGGGTCGGTGTCGGTCGGGCGCTCGATCGCCGCCAGCGCCGGCGGCAACCTCAAGAAGGTCAACCT
>JBOHSC010000260.1:0-3753 GCA_050733115.1 Gemmatimonadales bacterium | reverse complement strand
TGGCACGGGTGGGCGAGGGAATCGTGTCCGCCATCGGCTCCGCCGAGACCCACAAGGCGGTGCTGGAGATGCCGGACATGATCTCGAAGACCGTGCTCGCCAAGGGACTCGACGCCGGCACGGCGTTCGAGATTCTGTCGATCGACATCGCGGATGTGGACGTCGGCAAGAACATCGGCGCGGAGCTGCAGACCGACCAGGCTGAGGCCGATAAGCGGATCGCCCAGGCCAAGGCGGAAGAGCGCCGCGCGCTCGCCGTAGCGGTGGAGCAGGAGTACAAGGCGGAGGCGCAAAATCAGCGCGCCAAGGTGATCGCCGCGGAGGCACAGATCCCGCTCGCGATCGCGGAGGCGTTCCGGAGCGGCAACCTCGGGGTGATGGACTACCAGCGCTACCGGAATATTCAGGCCGACACCACCATGCGTCAGGCGATCGCGGGTGGCGATGCCACTCCGCCGGCAGGCGGCTGAACCATGGATCCGGGTATCCCGATCGCCTTGGGTTTTCTCTGGTTTCTCTTCAACCTGTTCGGGAAGAAGAAGCCGGGAAACCCCGGGCCAGGCCAGCCGGCGCGACCGCCGGCTTCGCCACGGACTGGGCTCCCCCCGTCGACCCGGCTGGACCCGACCCAGCGCGAGGGCGTACGATTGCAGGATTTGCTCCGGAAGTTGGGGAGCACGCTGGACGAATCCACTACTGAAGCCCGGAGCCTGGAGGAAGAGGTCCGGCGCCCCCAGCGGGTCGAAGTGGATACGGACGACCAAGCGGAGGCGGTGATCGCCCGGAGGAGGGCCGCCGCCGAAGCCAATGCCCGGCCCCTGGGCCGGGCCGATCACATCGCATTCGACGAGCGTATGCGTCGCGAGGCGGCCGATGCGACGGCGACGCACGCCACGAACATCGCTCAGCTTCGGACCGCCGTGATCTGGAGCGAGATCCTCGGCCCTCCCATCGCGCTCCGCGAGTCCGACGACCGCTAGCCCCGGTCGATCTCCCTCAGAAGATGTAATGCACCGTGCCGTACACCGAGCGCGGCTGCCCTGGCGCCACGAATCCTCCCGCCCGCAACTCGGGATAATCCCTGTTCAGCAGATTGCGGACTCCCAGGTCGAACTCCGCGGGGCCCACGCGCACTCCGCCCGTCAGATGGAAGAGGGCGTAGGTCGGCAGTTCGACGCCCGGCTCGTCGAAGGGGGTGTACGGGCCGACGATGTTGGTGAGTACTCCGATTCGCCAGACGGACATCTCGGGCGCTATTTCGATCCCGCCCGAGGCGACGAACTTCGCGGTGTTGAAGACTCTCGCGCCGTCGAGAGTATCGCCGTCCGCGGTGATCAGCCGCCGGTACTTCGCGTCGGTAATCGTGCCCCGCGCGTTGAAGCGTACACCCCTCGCCAGGCGGGCCTGCAGGTCGGCGTCCATCCCCTGGCGTCGGCTCTGCCCCCCGCTGGTGGACTCGAGCGTGATCGGATTGAAGGTCTGCTCGTTGCTCACGTCGCTGCGGAAGAAGGCCACCGAGGCATTGACCCGGTGCTCGCTGATCTTGATTCCAGACTCGTAGGCCCATTCGGTAATGAATGGCAGGGCCGGGTCGTCGATCACGCCATCGGTCTGCCGGAAGCCGCGGGAGATGTTGCCGTAGAGGTCGAGCGCCGGGCGCACATGATACAGGGCGCCCACCTTCGGCACGACGATGCCCTTGGTGTCGCTCGCGGGGGCTCCATCCACGGGCACTGAGCGTGTGCCGAGCACGTCGTACCGGCCGCCGACGTCGATGCGGAGTTGCTTCGTGACGTCGGTGGACGTCTGTACGAACAGCGCGCCGGAGAGCTGCCGCGCAGTGACCAGGTCCTGCGCCTCGACCCGCGCGCGACTGTCGGTGAGCCAGTTCTGGTAGTCGGCGTGGTCGAACCGTCCTTCCGCCCCCACCGTCATCTGGGACGGGCCGAATCCCTTGGTGGCCGCGGTGGTAGCGCCGAAGCCGTAGCGCTTGTCCTCCTCCTCCGTCTGGCTGCCGGTGCCCTCCTCACCGCCCCCTTCAGGAGGCGTCGTGAGGAAGAGCTGCCAGCGCCCCTGGGTCGAATAGACAGTACTGCGCCACACGACCCCCGACGACGTCACCACGCGCAGGCTGGCTCGCTCCTGTGCCCGGCGCTTGAATCCGCCGTCGGTGCGATTGGCCACCGTGTCGAAGTGCGCCCGCTCGAGCTGGTCGGCGGTGATGAAGCCCGGCGAATCCCATCCGGCGGCATAGAGCTCGATGCCGGCGTCCAGCGTCGCCCTGCTGGAAAGATTCCGGACTACCCGCGCATGTCCCTGCCCGAGCTGATAGCCGCTGTGCGGGCGCCAGCCATCCTCGCGCAGGCCGCGCAGACCGAAGACCCCACCCGACGCATCGTGGTCGAACCCGGTGACCGCACTTCCCTCGACCCGGCCATAGGAGCCGCCGGTGAGCCACGCGGACGAGCCGGTCATCCGCTCAATCGTTCGTACGTTCACGGCTCCGGCCAGCGCGAAGTTGCCGTACAAGGGGCTGGTAGGGCCGGTGACCACGTTCACGTCGCGTATCGCCTGGGGAAAGAGCAGGCTCCAGTCATTGTAACCCTCTGCGTGGCCGTTGACCGGCTCGTTGATCGGCACGCCGTCCACCCAGAGCGCCAGATCGGTCGCATGGTCGGAACTGAACCCGCGGAGCGAGGCGTCCGAGGCGAACCCCGGCCCCTGTCCCTGGTCGTGTACCTCGAGGCCAGCGGTGATTCGGAGTGCCTCATACGGATCGACGGCTGGAGCACGAAGGTATTCCGCGGCCGTCACCTGGGTCGCCGTCCTCGGCTCGTCGCGCTGCACCGGCGTGGCCGTGACGGTGATTTCCTGAAGCCGATGGGGCGCCGGGGCCAGCGAGTCGTGACGGGCGCCTGCGGAATCCGGCGTGGTCTGCTGTGCCAACAGGCGCGTTGGCAGCAGCGTGATTGCCGCCAGTAGCAGTAGAAATACGGGCATCTGTTCTCCTCGGAGACGAAGTCGGGCACGCGCGCTCAGTGTGCGCGTGAGAGATCGGTCAGCCGGGAAGAGCGGGCGGGGCCTGCGATGGTGGAAGGAGATGTCGAGGACGAGGCGGCGCGGCCCGGGTCAACGCCCGGGAGCGTGGCGTCCGTTGGCCGCCGGCGTCGGCGGGGTGAGGAAGCGCGCCGTCGAGCACACCGAGCTGCGCCGAACAATGAGCGGCGCACGAATCGCAGCACTGATGCTGGTGCCCCTGATGCTGGTGCCCCTGATGCTGGTGGCCCTGGTGCTGGTGGCCCTGGTGCTGGGGGGCAGGCATCCCCGCGGCCATGCCGGCCATCGAGATCGGCCACAGAAGAATGGCCGCCGCCAGACAGCAGGTGAACAGCTGGAGCGCAAGCCCACGCCAGCGACGAGGCATCAGTCGCCGAACTGCTTCCGGTAGGCGGCCATCGATTCGGTGATGGCGTCCCGCGCAGCGTCGGCACCCTCGAATCCTCGCGTCACGGTGCGAGTCCCCTCGAGGTCCTTGTATACCCGGAAGAAGTGTTCGACCTCTTTGAGATAGTGCGGTGGAACGTCATCGAGGTCGTTCAGCCCGTCGGAGTAGGGATCACCCATCGGAACGGCGAGGACCTTCTCGTCGGCGGCGCCTCGATCGATGAGGTGGAAGAGCCCGATGGGACGCGCGTCCACCAGGCACCCGGTGAACACCGGAATGGTCATCAGCACCAGGACGTCGAGCGGGTC
>JBOHSC010000259.1:0-21130 GCA_050733115.1 Gemmatimonadales bacterium | reverse complement strand
AGATCTGGCTCTTCACCGGGCAGCTCATCGAGACGTCGACCGGGAAGATCCTGCTCGACGATTCGACCGAGCTCGAGGGAGAGCCCGACAAGCTGGTCAGGATCGGGGCTCGGATATTCGCCGAACGGGTGGCACGGGCGGTCGGGAACGGCGGCGTGGTGACGAACTACCCTGACGGGGAGCCGCGATGAAACCGTACTCGAGGGCGGCGCGGTGGCACCGGAGCACCTGAAGGCCACGGCGACCATCCTCGCCCTCGTGAGTCTCACGCTCCTGGCTCTGGCCGCGGGCGACTGGGACTCGGCGGGCAGGTCCGACGCCAACCCGGACCCTCCGGAACGGGCGGGGTGGCGCGGGGGCGTCACTCTCTTCGCTGTATCCATGCTGGTGGCCGGATCGCTCTGGGGGCTGTCAGACGCCAACGGCTGGGCGCGCGAGCGGGTCTTCTGGGTGGGCTGTGGCGCCTTCCTCTGCGTGATGACGCTGTTCAGGCCGTGGTGGTTCTGGGAGAATTACAAGGCGCGATGGCTGCGCAATACGATCGGCGACGAGCCGACGGCGCTCATCTACCTCGCGCTATCGGCTGCGTGCATCTGGGTGGGACTCTTCACCAATTGGACCTTTGGCCGCCGCTGATCCAACCGCTACGACAACTCCTCGCGAGTGGCCGGACCGGAAGGCCAGGTCGAAGGCAAGGAAGAGCGTCGTGGTCCAGGGGAAGAAGACAAACGGCGCCACGATCATCAGCGCGATGCCGCCGTACTCGAGAAGACTCCACGGCGGCGACGGCCATGTGGCCAGCAGCACTCCGACGAACAGGACGGCGAACAACAGCTCCGACGCGCTCGCTCGAGCGGCAGCCCGCATGTGGGGCAGTTCGGCTTCATCCGGAACCACGACTGGAAGATGTTCTTTCCGCCGCAATTGGGGCATCGGAGGCGCACCCCCCGCCAGAAGAGGCGCGGAACGCGCTTAGAGGCCGCCATACGCGTTGGTCGGGATAGCCACTGTTGTCTCCCTGGGTGGTGGGTAACCTCAAGGTACGTAGACAGGGGGCTTCATGCGGGTGCGCAAGATATCGGCGATCCTCGTGCTCCTCGGTGCGTGTGCCGGAACGTCCTTGGCGGCTACGCCTCCACCCCACAGTCGCGTCACAATAGTGTACGACGCCTTCGGCGGCCATGGCGGGCTCACCCGCGACTGGGGGTTCTCGGCGCTGGTCGAGCATGACGGGAAACGCATCCTGTTCGATACCGGAGACAATGCCGCCATCTTCGAACACAATGTTCGGGCGCTGAAAATCGACCTTCGCCGGCTGGACTTTGTAGTCATCTCCCACCGTCACAGTGACCACACCGCGGGACTGAGCTACCTCCTGCACGTCAATCCGCACGTCAAGATCTTCGCGCCGCGGGAACGCTTCGGCATCTTCGGCGGAAGCATCCCGGCCGTCTTTTTCCGTCAGGATTCGACGCTTCCCGATTCGATGCGCTATTTCCAGGGGGCGGCGCCCGCGGAGTTGAGGTTCGGAACCCTCTGGCCCGGGGCCAATGTCCAGCTGATCGACACACTCACCGAGGTGGTGCCCGGCATCTCCATCATCTCGACGGTGTCGAAGACGCCGGGCACCCTCGAGCTGCCGGAGCTGTCGCTTGCGGTGAATACCGCTGACGGACTGCTGCTGATGGTCGGCTGCTCCCACCCGGGCATCGAGACGATCCTCGAGGCGGCGGCGCCGTTGGGCAGCCACGTTCACGTCATCTTCGGAGGACTGCACCTGGTCACGACCCCGGATTCCGCCGTAGCTCGGATTGCCGCCGCCATTCACGATCGCTGGGGAGTCGACGAGGTCGCCCCGGGACACTGCACCGGAGAGCCGGCCTTTGCGGCGCTGAGGCGCCTCTACGGCAATCAATACATCTACGCGGGACTCGGGACCGTCGTAGACGTGCCCTGAGATCGGAGGAGCGATGTCTCGCGTCACCGGCATCGGCGGCATTTTCTTCAAGGCGCGTGACGCCAGTGGGGCGGGGTCGTCTTCACCGGTGAGAAATCGAGCCCCGGCGGGCGCCGGTCCTCGATGGTGTGGAGCATCTTCCCCTCCGACAGCCGCTACTTCGATCCGAGTCCCGCGCCGTTCATGATCAACTACCGCGTTGACGACCTCGATGAAGTGCTGTCTGGCTTGCGGCGAGAAAGGTGCGCTGTCGACGATCGAATCGAGGAATCGGAGTTCGGGCGCTTCGGCTGGGTCGCTGATCCGGAAGGGAATCGCGTCGAGCTCTGGGAGCCCCCGCGCAGCTGACGGCAGGCGTCGCATGTAGCTTGTATGGTGATGGCCCGCATTCAGGTCGCCCTCGTCATCCTCCACTCGGGAGCCCTATGGCACGCCTCATCTGGTGGACGTTGATTCTGGCCGTCGTCGCGGCGCTCCTCCTCGGCGCATCGTGGGCCGCGGCCTACACGAGCGTCGGCCAGTTGCTGGGAGCACCACCGCCGCAGATGGGCAGACAGTCCACCACTTTCTTGTGGAAAGGGATGTCGCGGGTGCGCGGGCATCCACGAGCGTGGCGATTTGCCTTCGGCCCGACGCTCATTCCGGGTGCCCCCACCGTGCTCATCTATGTCGCACCGACCGGGCGTATTCTGCAGACCGAACCGGCCGACCTGGCCTCCCGACTGCACTCCTTCCACAACACGGGGTACTGATCGGGAGCCTCACTCCGGGATCGAGCAAACACAGGAGGTCGAGATGATCGTCGTTCGCAACGTTTTCCGGCTCAAGTTCGGAATGGCCCGCGAAGGTGTGGCCGCGTGGAAGGAAGGACTGGGCATCGCCGAGCGGGCGGGACTCGCCCGCGGCACGGCCCGCCTGCTCACCGACATGGCCGGCCCCGATTTCTACACTCTGGTAGTCGAGATGTCCCACGATTCGCTCGGCGACATGGAGCGGTCGGCTCGAACGCTGATGGACAATGCCGACTGGAAGAAGTGGTATCCCAGGTTCAGCGCGCTGGCCGAGGGAGGCCACCGCGAGATCTTTTCCGTAGTCGAGTAGCCGGACGACACCGCTCGGCTCAGGACTTCTGACGATGCAGTTCGAGCTGAATTCAGCTATGGGAGTGCTCTCCCGCACGCCGGTCACGCTCCGCTCGATGCTCGGCGGCCTCGGCGAGTCGTGGGTGCGCTCCAACGAGGGTCCCCGGACCTTCAGTCCGTTCAACGTGGTCGGCCACCTCATCGATGGAGAGGAAACCGACTGGGTTCCGCGGGCTCGAATCATTCTTGCCCGGGGAGCCGACGACCGATTCGAGCCCTACGACCGCTTCCGGCATCTGCAGCGGAACGCGGGTCGCTCGCTCGAGGGGCTGCTCGATGAGTTCGCCACGCTTCGCGCCGCCAATCTGGAGGAGGTTCGCTCCTGGCGGCTCGAGGCGGGCGATCTCGACCTGCCCGGCACTCATCCGAGCCTCGGTGCCGTCACGTTGCGCCATCTGCTGGCATGCTGGGTCGTCCATGACCTCGGGCATATCGCACAGGTCGCCCGGGTCATGGCGAAACAGTACCGAGGCGAGGTCGGCCCCTGGATCGCCTTCCTGCCCGTGCTCACCGACCACGAGGTTCCCCGGTCCTAGGCCAGGTCATGTCCCAGCGATCCAGCGCCAGCGCGGGTCTCGTGCTGTACCGAAAGACGGGCTCCGGGCTCGAGATCTTTCTCGCCCATCCCGGAGGCCCCTTCTGGCGGCAGCGGGACGCAGGCGCGTGGACGATTCCCAAGGGAATGATCAATCCGGGAGAAGAGCCGCTCGATGCCGCACGGCGCGAGTTCCAGGAAGAGACCGGCATCGTACCGGCGGGGCCATTCAGTGAGCTGGGCACGGTCAGGCAGAAGGGTGGAAAGGTGGTGTACGCGTGGGCGTGGGAGGGAAACGCCGATCCCGCCGCGGTGGCCAGCGATACTGCCACGATGGAGTGGCCGCGGGGGTCGGGCCATTTGCTCACCTTTCCCGAGGTCGATCGCTGCGAGTGGTTCGGCATATCCGCGGCAAGGGAGAAGATCAACCCGGCGCAGATCGATCTGCTCGATCGTCTCGCCGCGGCGCTCGCGGGGTGAGCGCGTCGGCTCGGCCCCATTGACGGTCCATCGGAGAAGGACGAAATTCGCGGCGAAGCCTCAGGCATCATCCAGGGAGATCGCATGGCCGAGAAGAAGGTGATCGCGGTGGTCGGAGCCACTGGTGCGCAGGGAGGTGGACTGGTGCGGGCGATTCTCGCCGACAAGTCGGGTGAATTCACCGCGCGGGCGCTGACCAGAAATGTCGATTCCGACAAGGCGAAGGCGCTGGCAAAGCTCGGCGCCGAGGTCGTCGCGGCGAACGTGGACGATCAGGCGAGTCTCGAGCGTGCGTTCAAGGGGGCATACGGCGCGTTCTGCGTGACGTTCTTCTGGGATCACTTCTCGCCTGAGAAGGAGCTGGCTGAGGCAAACTCGATGGCGCGCGCCGCCAAGGCGGCGGGTGTTCGTCACGTGATCTGGTCTACCCTGGAGGACACCCGGCGGTGGGTTCCCCTCAGCGACGACCGGATGCCCACGCTCATGGGCCACTACAAGGTTCCCCACTTCGACGCCAAGGGTGAGGCCGATCGGGCCTTCATCGAGTCCGGGGTTCCGGTCACCCTTCTCCAGACTTCGTTCTACTGGGAGAATTTCATCTATTTCGGGTCGGGCCCGAAAAAGGGGGCCGACGGCGTTCTGGAATTGACGATGCCGCTGGGCGACAAGAAGCTGCCCGGAATCGCCGCGGAGGACATCGGCAAGTCGGCCTATGCGATCTTCAAGAAGGGCAGTGAATACATCGGAAAGACGGTCGGCATCGCCGGCGATCACCTCACTGGCACGCAGATGGCCGCCGCGCTCACCAAGGCGCTGGGGAGGGAGGTCCGCTACAACGCAGTATCACCTGATGCGTATCGCTCGTTCGGCTTCCCGGGTGCGGACGATCTCGGCAACATGTTTCAGTTCAAGCGGGACTTCGAGGCGGCCTACTGCGGCGCCCGCCCCCTCGCGGCCGCGCGCGCACTCAATCCCGACATGCAGACCTTTGAGCGGTGGCTCTCGGAGAACCAGAGCTTGATCCCGCTCGAGTAGCCTTCCGAAAACCGATGTCCAGGCGCGCTGACGAAGGCCTGATTCGGGGCATCGGACCCCTCGGCCTCACTGCCGGAGTAGTGAATGCGGTCGTCGGCGGGGGGATCTTCGTCCTTCCGGCGGCGGTGGCGGGCGAGCTCGGCTCTGCGGGCGTGCTCGCGTACGTGGTATGTGGAATCGCGCTCCTGCTGGTCACGGTCTCGTTCGCGATCGCCGGCACCCGCGTCTCGAAGACCGGGGGTGCCTACGCCTATGTCGAAACGGCGTTCGGGCCCTTCGTGGGATTCGTGGCCGGGGTGCTCACCTGGCTTTCGGGGGCGCTGGCGAGTGCGGGGCTCATCGCGGCGCTCGCGGGAATCGCGGCAGGGGCCGACCCTCGCCTGCAGACTCCCGCTGCGAGGATCGGTCTGGTTCTTCTCATCTATGCCGGTCCGGTGGCGGTCAACCTCCTCGACATCCGGACCGGCACCCGCCTCATCATCGGCGCGACTGCCGCCAAGCTGGCAACGCTTCTCGCCTTTCTCCTCATTGCCACTTGGGCCGTCCAGGCGTCGAACCTCCACTGGACGGCCCCGGTCGACCGGGGGCACCTGGGCCGCGCCGCGATCCTCGCCTTCTTCGCATTGGCGGGGATGGAGGCGGCGATCGGCGCGAGCGGGGAGATCCGAGAGCCGAGGCGCACCGTACCCATCGGACTCCTCACCGGGATGCTGCTCGTGGTGGGCGCCTACATCACGATTCATCTGGTTGCGCAAGGCGTGCTGGGACCCGGACTCCCCGACTCGCGTGCGCCGCTGGCCGACGCGGCGGCGGTGGCGTGGCCCGGCGCACGGAGCCTCATGCTGGCGGGGATGGCATTCTCGATGCTTGGCCTGCTCACCGGGAATCTCCTCGGCTCGTCCCGCATACTCTTCGCCTTCGGCCGCGACGGGATCCTTCCCGCGAGCGTTGCGATGCTGCACCCGCGCACCCGCATTCCGTACGTCGCGGTGCTCCTGCATGCGTCCATCGCGACCATCCTCGCGGCCACCCGCACCTTCGTCAAGCTCGCCATTCTCGCCAGTGTCACCAACGCAGTATTGTACGGGATGGCGTGTGCTGCGGCGCTGGTGCTCGCTCGCGGGGTGAAGGAAGGCGGGCTGCCGTTCCCCGTACCGGTTCAGCGGGCTCTGGCCGTGCTCGGGGCCTGCTGCATGCTGTGGCTGGTGGCGCAATCGACGCTGGCGGAGTTCGGCGCCATCGCCACCACGGTCGTCGTGGCGGCCGGCATTTTCGCGATGACCAGACGTTCACGCGCCGTGCACCTCCCCGCGGACTAGCTCCCATGTCCGCAGACGAATCTCTCAGATCACACATCGCCAAACTCCTCGGGTGGGAAGACGCGCATGTCTCCTTCGACAAGGCCGTCGCCGACCTCGATCTCGAGCTGTGCGGCACCGCTCCCGCCAGGTTGCCATACTCGCCATGGCAGCTGGTTGAGCACCTCAGGATCACTCAGGCCGACATTCTCGACTTCTGCGTCAATTCGGCGTACGAGGAGCTGAAATGGCCCGACGACTACTGGCCCGCGGGCGCCGCACCGCCATCCCGGCAGGCGTGGGACGCGAGCATCGCGAGTTACCGCCGCGACCGCGATGCATTGAAGGCGCTGGCATTGAATGGAGAGGTGCGGCTGGAGGAACCGATCCCGCATGGGAGCGGGCAGACCTATCTGCGAGAGCTGCTGCTGGCGGCGGATCATGCGGCCTATCACGTGGGCGAGCTGGTGGTGGTGCGCCGCCTGCTGGGGGCGTGGCCCCGCTGAATTGCCGCTCGACGATGTAAAGCGGCGCGTTCAGCGACGGCGGGCAAGGGCGGGAACCGTGGAGGGGGCATCCGATCCCGGCGCCACTCCACGGTTGGGTGATGCCGGGGTTACTTGCTCGAGTCGCTCGGGGCCGCGGGCGAAGCGGTCGGCGAGTGAGTGGAATCCATTGCACCGGGAGCCGGGCTCGCCGAGGGATTCGGAGTGGAAACGGAGTCGGTCGGCGTCCCGGGTACGGCCCCGCTCTCGTTGTTCGCTCTCGATCTGCCGGTACAGCCAGCCAGCGCCGCGGCGATGAGGCAGGGAAAAGCAAGTGATTGCCATGTCATGAGATCGTCCTTTCTTCGGTCAGCGTTCGGGAACTGCTTGCACGCCGAACATAGGGACCGGCTGGACGTCCGGAGGTGACTTGAATCACGAATCCCGAACCGGAGGCGGAACGTTGACCGCACTGCCGTTGCTACTCGTCGCCGTCCTGGTGGGAGCTCTGCTTCCGGTCCAGGCAGGCATCAATGCGCAGCTCAGGCTGGCGCTCTCCAATCCCGTCGCCACTGCCCTGGCATCGTTCATCGTGGGCTCGCTCGGTCTCGGCGTGGTGTTGATCGCCTGGCGAGGCCAGGTGACCCCACTCGGCTTGGCGTGGGCGCGCTCGGAGTGGTCGCAATGGATCGGCGGCCTGCTCGGCGCTGTGTACATCGTGGCGGCCATCTTTCTCGCTCCCCGGCTCGGCGCCGCGGCGCTCACCGCGGCGGTGGTGGCGGGGCAGATGGTGGCGTCCGTGGTCCTCGATCACTACGGGCTGGTGGGGTTCAGCGAGCATCCGGTCAGCGTCCCCAGGGTGCTCGGTGCCGCGCTGGTGATTCTTGGGGTGGTCCTGGTACGGCGGTACTAGCTTTTCGGAGTAGGTGGGGAGGGTACGATGGCGTTGACGCGGGAAGCTGTGCGCGCATCAGTAGAGCGCGCGGGAGAGAGCCACTGGCGGGCGCTGGTGGATTATCACGAAGACGCCTATCCGGCCAGTCGTCCGACGCCCGGAGACATCTGCCGCGGCGAAGCGGAGCGACTCAACACGTCAGGGTACGGCGACCCCGCCCGGTACCAGCTGCTCGAGTCGCGAGTGCAGGTCGGCGACATGAGTGTTACCCTCGTGCACGTGCTCCGGGACCTCGGCTCCGGCGCAAGAATCGAGACGCCCGCCTATACTAACTACCAGTGAGCCCGATATCATGGGGCCACCCCGGAGGGGTGTGTGACGGAAGAGCTGGTGCTCTGGCGGAGACTCGATCGCCCCGGCCATGAGGCCGCGCGACTGATCTTCCACGATCCGTTCTGGCAGTTGAGCGGTACCGCGGTGTTTGCCCATGAAAGCCAGCCGTGCCGGCTCGAGTATCTCGTGGTGTGCACGGCGTCGTGGCAGACGCTTCGGGCCAAGATCGCGGGGTGGGTGGGCAGCCGCTGCGTCAGGCTCGATCTCGTGTCGGATTCGACCCACCACTGGCGCCTGAACGGAGTGGAATGCACCGAGGTCGAGGGATGCATCGACCTCGACCTTGCCTTCAGCCCCGCCACCAATCTTCTCCCCATTCGCCGGCTCCATCTTCCTCTGGGACAACGCGCCGAAGTCACCACGGCCTGGCTTCGGTTTCCCGATCTCACCCTCCAGCCCCTGGCCCAGGCGTATGTGCACGTGGGCGAGCGGAAATACCACTACGAGTCGCAGGGCGGCGAGTTTGCCGCCGATCTCGAAGTGAACGCCACGGGTATGGTGGTTCGGTATCCCGACCTGTGGGAGGCCGAGCCGGCGGCCTGACTTCACTGGATCGGAGGGAGAACCGCCAGCACCGCCTCGACGATCGCGAGCTGCACGTCGGCCGCGGAAACGTGGATGGTGCCGAAATGCAGGTGGCGCTTCCGGCGTACCTCGGCCCGCAGGAGGATGTGCCTGGTGGTGGGGCCGGCCGGGCGATGGAATTCGGCGGATGTGCGCACCAGGCGGGGCCGCCCCCGCTGTCCCTGGGCCCACGCCCACAGCGCCACGAGTTGTCCCGCCGCCTCGATCAACAGCGTCCCTGGAAAGATCGGGTCACCGGGGAAATGCTGCGGGTACACCCAGTGCTCGGTGCCCACGTCCATTTCCCCGGTTATGGATCCCCCGTCCATACCGGTAACCCGCGCAATCTGGCGCATGTGCGCGAGCGGCAGAAACGTGGAATCGATGTCGATCAGACTCGGTGCCGTCAGCGCGTCGGCTTGCTCGATCATCTGCGCCCATGTCCCTTGTGGTGAGAGAAGCGCAGCCCTTCGAGGGCC
The DNA here is from genome assembly GCA_050733115.1 of Gemmatimonadales bacterium. GTDB lineage: Bacteria > Gemmatimonadota > Gemmatimonadetes > Gemmatimonadales > GWC2-71-9 > CAVVWJ01. Next base: position 11,867 of record JBOHSC010000259.1, on the reverse strand, counting down.
GCGAGAATGGTACGGCACCCGCGGCCCGGCGGATCTTCGACTCAGCTCTTCTTGCGGGTGAGCGGCGGGATGGTGCGGCCCTGCTCGGAATCGGCGATCAGAATGGACAGCCGCTTGAGGCGGGTCTCCTCCCGCTTCGCGCTGCTGACCCACCATGCCATTGCTCGGCGATACCAGGGGGGCTGGGAGCTGAAGAACTTCCAGGCCCGCGGATTGGCACGCAACTGGGCCTGGTGCGGTCTCGCCAGCTTTGCGGGTCTGGCCTGTTCGAACGAATAGATCCCCGAGCGGTGGCTATTCCGATGCGAGAAGGCCTGCAGACCGGCCGGATGCATCAGGCCGAGATTCTCGAGCTCGGCAACCCGGCGAGTGTTGACGGTGCTCCACGTGCTGGTCGGTTTCCGGGGTGTGAAGCGGGATGACGTAGGCATCAGCACCGAGCCTCTTTCGGAGGCCGTCGATCCAGCCGAAGCAGAGTGCCTGGTCCACCGATTCCGGCCAGGTGATGCTCGGTTTTCCCGAGCCCCTCTTGTAAAATCCGACCCAGAGCGCACGGCTGGTCTCGTAATTTTTTTCGAGCCAGGCGCGCCATCTGGCTGGGGACCGGAAGAAGAGTGGCTCCATGCCGGTAGATTAGGGTCTCCAGGCCGACCGCTCAAGTCGGAATGCGCCCCGAACGCAACCCAGCGCCTATCCCGGAGGAGCCGATGGTAGAGCCGAGCTTCGCTGAGCAGGTCACCACCCTCAATATCGCCCTGCAAACAATCGAGAAGCGGATGTCCGAAGGCGAAATCCCGAGCGGAGCGCTGACCGAGTTCAAGAGCTCGGTGGACGATCTACGCCTCCGGCTCTGGGGATTGCTGAGCGCCGGCAGCGCCAACGACTACCGCGCCTTCCAGGAGAGCTTCCGTCTTCGTCGGGCCAAGGAGATTTGCCGTGGTCTGGAAACCGACCTTCGTTCCGGCTCGATGAGTCCTCGTCACGAGGAGCTGCCCCCGCTCGGCGTCGCCGCCGGCGCGCTTGCCCACAGCATCACCCGGCTGAACACCGGCGCCTCCTGACGCCCATCAGGCCGACGGTACGGCGGCTCCTGCCTGAGGACGCCGGGGCCTTCCACGCGCTCCGGCTCGACGGCTTCAGGCGGCACCCGCTGCAGTTTCGGGTTGCGGTCGACGACGAGTCGTCGCTCTCACTCGAGTCGGTGGGGCTGCGTCTTGGCAGCGAGTACGTCGTCGGCGGACCGGTGGATGGCCCGCTGGCCGGCATCGGTGGACTCACTCGCTTTACCGGTACCAAGCTCGAGCACAAGGCGCTGCTCTGGGGCATGTACGTTCGCGAGGAGGCCAGGGGCAGCGGGCTCGCCGACGCCATCGTCGAGGCGCTCCTGGAACGGGCGCGGGCCGAGGGGATCGAGATGGTGGTGCTTACCGTCGCGGCCGACAACAACCGCGCCCGGCGGCTGTACCAGCGCTGGGGCTTCGCGCTGTACGGGACGGAGCCGCGCGCGGTCCGGGTCGGGGATGCCCATTTCGATGAGGCGCTGATGGCCCGCCGGATCGAATCGGTCCAGGGTCATGCTGCACCGTAGAATGCGCTAACCATGCACAATTCAGCGGCCGGGTATGCAAGATGGTGAGGCAGGATGGCGTCAAAATCGTAGGGAAAGTGCCGGTTTGGTGGAATTCGATGGGCAGTACGGTCTTGTGCCTTCGGGGCCCAATCGGTACAATTTCGTAGCCGCGCCAGCCGGGCGCCGGCTACGAACCCCGCTCCCCCCAGGATGCCACTGTGACCGGACTCTCCCTCCTCGCTACACTCCAGGACGCTGCCCCGGCCGTGGTACCGGCCGACACCGCCTGGATGCTGGTCGCCACCGCGCTCGTGCTGCTGATGACGCCGGCCCTCGCTTTCTTCTACGGAGGGCTGGTCCGCTCCAAGAATTCCCTCAATACCATGATGATGAGCTTCGTCGCCCTCGGCGTTGTCGGCATCGTATGGGCCCTGGTGGCGTACAGTCTCGCCTTCAGTGAGGGGAACGCCTGGATCGGCGGCGCCTCGAACTTTCTCCTCGGCGGGGTGGGTACTGAGGCGAAGGGGACGATTCCGCACCTGCTGTTCATGTCGTACCAGGGCACTTTCGCCATCATCACCGCCGCCCTCATCTCGGGCGCCGTGGTCGAGCGAATGCGCTTCGGGCCCTATCTGGCCTTCATCGCCCTCTGGACCCTTCTCGTCTACGCTCCCGTCGCCCACTGGGTATGGGGCGGCGGCTGGCTGATGAGTCGAGGCGTGCTTGACTTCGCCGGCGGCACCGTCGTGCACATCAACGCCGGCATCTCCGCGCTGGTTGCCGCGACGGTGCTGGGCTCTCGGAAGGACTACGGACGCCAGGCCATCCTGCCGCACAACGTGCCCTTTGTCCTCCTCGGGGCCGGACTCCTCTGGTTTGGGTGGTTCGGGTTCAACGGCGGCAGCGCGCTCGGGGCTACTGAGCTGGCCGCGCTCGCCTTCACCAACACCTTCCTCGCGCCGATGGCCACCCTGGTCGTGTGGGTGCTGCTCGACTACTTCCGGACCGGCCGAGCCACCGCGGTCGGCGGGGCCACCGGCATCGTGGTCGGTCTCGTCGCCATCACACCGGCTGCCGGCTTCGTGAGCCCCACCGCCGCGCTGCTGCTGGGCGCCATCGCGGCGTTTCCCAGCTACTTCGCCATTGTCTACCGCTCACGCACCCGGCTCGACGATTCGCTCGACGTCTTTGCCGGGCACGGCATCGGGGGCATGACCGGCGCCCTCCTCACCGGTGTCTTTGCGCAGAAGGCATGGAATTCCGCGGGTGCCGACGGGCTGCTGGCCGGCAATGCGGCCCAGCTCGGCGTCCAGGCGCTGGGTGTCCTCACTTCGCTGGTCTACGCCGGCGTCATGACCTTCGTCATCCTCAAGGTTCTCGGCTTCGTCACGGTGCTGCGCGCCGCGTCCACCAAAGAGGGCGTGGGGATGGACGTGAGTCAGCACGGCGAGGAGGCGTACACCACCGGCGAAGGATCGATCCTGGTCATGCCGGACGCGGTGGCCGTTGGCTCGCCGGTCCCCACCCTCAAACCACAGACCGCGTCGCACTGACGCCGGGAGAACGACATGAAATTGATCGTCGCCGTCATCCGGCCCGACCGGTTAAACGAAGTGCTCGAGGCGCTGTACCGCGCGGAAGTGCGGGGGCTTACAGTCTCCCGCGTCCTCGGGCACGGGGGCGAAACCGACCGAGTGGAGACCTATCGCGGTACCACCGTGAAAGTGGAGCTCCAGGAAAAGGTACGGCTCGAAATCGGCGTCTCCGAGCCGTTCGTGGATGTCACAGTGAACGCAATCCTCGCCGCCGCCAGGACCGGCGAGGTGGGCGATGGCAAGGTCTTTGTGCTCGACGTGGCCCAGGTGCGCCGAATTCGAACCGGAGAAAAGGACGAGGCCGCGGTTACTCCGCCGGTGCAGGCCGGGGTCTGACTCCCGGCTCCTAGTCTTGGTAAGTCATCACAACGACGCCGGGGGCGCAGGCCGCGCTCCCGGCGTCGTTGCGCTGCGCCTGGCCGCGCGCCCGCCCTCTCGTCTCGCGGGTTCCCCATGTAGCTTCCGTTGGACCCGAACCGAGAGTACGCCTTCGATGAGCTCCCCCCAGCACACACCGTCTCCCGCGCCTCCAGCGGCAGGACTTCCTCCGGCATACGGACCTCCACTTTCGCTGACCGCCGCAAGGAAAATCATGGCCGCCGCCGAGACCGAGGCAGAGCGCCACGGCTGGCCGATGGTCATCGCCATCGTGGACAGCACCGCCCACCTCGTCATGTTGCACCGGATGGAGCAGGCCCAACTCGGCAGCATCGCGATCGCCCAGGCGAAGGCCGAAACCTCGGCCAGGTTCCGGCGGCCCACCAAGGCGTTTCAGGACGTGGTCGCCGAAGGTGGTGCCGGCCTCCGCATCCTCACCATGGACGGGGTCTCGGCGCTCGAGGGCGGCTTGCCGCTCATGGTTCGCGGCGAGGTCGTCGGCGCGATCGGCGTATCGGGGATGCAATCGTCGCAGGACGCCGAGGTGGCGCGAGCCGGTGCGGCCGCGCTGCCTCCGGCCTGAGGCGGGGCGGCAGCGATGATCTTCGAGTTCCTGGTCGACACCTACGACACCGAGCGCGTCAAGACTCTCGGCGTCTGGTCGCAATTCCGGGACGACGATCTCTCGCTCCGTCCCGAGCCACGCGCCCGCACCCCTCACGAGCACATGGTCCATCAGTGCGTCTCCGAAGAGCTCTGGATGACGCGCATGCTGGGCCTCGACGTCGGGTGGCCGCAGCTGCCGGCGCCCGAGACCCGTCTCACCTTCATCAGGCACTACGCCGAGGCTTCGAGACGCCGGCTGGAGCTTCTCCGCGCCCGGGACGAGAGGTGGTTCGGCGGAGAAACGACGTTCTTCGACGTGCAGCGGTCGCGCGCATGGGTGCTTACCCGGCGCATCGCCCACTCCGCTCATCACCGCGGCCAGCTCACCGTGTACCTGCGTCTGCTTAATCAATCGCTGTATTCGACCTACGGTCCCACCGCCGATACGGGGGGACTCTTCACCAGCGGCGCGGCGGTGATCTACCGATATGGGTCCGTGGAGCGGTTGCTCGAGCAGGAGAACAGCGGAGGCGCCTATCCGCCTCTGCCCGGCCCGGGAGCCCGGGCGCCGACCGAGCGCCCCGCCTGATCACCGCCGCCGTGGAGATTCGTGTGGCGGGCCCCGCCGATGCGCCGGCCCTCGCACGGCTGCGCTACGACTTTCGTGCCGGCCTCCATCCCACGGTCGAAGACGAGCAGCACTTTGTGGAGCGTTGCGCGCCGTGGATGGCCGAGCGACTTGCTTCGCGCGGGATATGGCGATGCTGGATGGCGGAGGAATCGAGGGTGCCGCTCGGCACGGTATGGCTCCAGCTTCTCGAGAAGATTCCCAATCCCGTCGGCGAAGCCGAGCTCTACGGATATGTGACCAGCCTCTACGTCCGTGCCGATCGGCGGGGGGCCGGTATCGGTTCTGCGCTGCTCACCGCCTGTCTGGGGGAGTGCGAGTCACGTGGGGCCGACTCGGTGTTTCTCTGGCCCACGCCGAGAAGCCGGCCGCTGTACCAGCGGCACGGCTTCTCGGTTCGCGAGGACATGCTGGAGCGGCGCCGCTGACGGGCCGCTTGCGTCGGGCCCCAATTTTGTCCAGTCTAAGGTACGATGAATACCGACCTCAATCTCGGCGAGGCCACGCTCAGGCGGGCGAAGGCTTCCGACGCGGCGCGCCTGGCGGAATTCGGCGCGCGCACATTCTCGGACACATTCGCGGCCGAAAACACCCCGGAAGACATCGCGCTTTACCTCGGCCGTACCTACGGAGCGGTGCAGCAAGCGGCGGAGATCGACAATTTGGCAATGGCAACCATCCTTGCCGACGTCGATGGAAGACTTGCCGGATTCGCCCAGATGCGTACCGGGCCCGCCCCCGCGTGCGTTTCGGGGCGCGCGCCGATCGAGCTGCTCCGCTTCTACGTCGATCGTCCCTGGCAGGGCCGAGGACTGGCTCGGGCGCTGATGGAGGAAGTCGGCGCGGAGGTCGTGCGCCGCGATGCCGGTGTCATCTGGCTGGCGGTCTGGGAGCGCAACGAGAGGGCAATAGCGTTCTACCGGAAGTGCGGCTTCCGGGACGTCGGGAGCAAGACATTCACACTCGGCACCGATCGTCAGAACGACAGGGTGATGGCCAGACCTGTGCGCTCCAGTCCAGGAGATGCGGCGTGAGGGTTTTCGCCCTGACCGTGCTGCTCATCGCCGGCGTGTCGTTCGAGCTGGCCGCGCAGGCGGTACCGTATAACATCGACCGCCGGCCGCAACCGCGCGGCACGGTGCTCGACTCGCTCCTCCCGCAGGTCGTTGGCCCCTTTCGCCGGGTGTCGTTCGCCCCTCGAACTCCGGTCCCGGTGAACCAGATCCTCGTCCTCAGATACGGCGCCGGCGCCGACTCCATCCTGCTGGCCTTTCGCATCCCGGGCAGACCGGAAGACGCGCAGGCCAGCGTCAAGGATGCCCGCGACAAGGCCAGGGGCCGGAAGATCGACCTGAAAGGTGCCGACTACGATGGAGGGCAGGACCCGAGCTACTTCCGGACCGATAGGACAATGGCATGGAGCAGGGGAGGGTACTACTTCTCCGCCGAGGCGTCGAGCCAGGGTGCGCTCGACCGATTCATGCCGGCCTTTCCCTTCTGACGGTGCGTCTCTGGTCTCTTCTCGCGCTCTGCTTCGGCACGGTATCCGCCGGCAGCGCGCAGGCCGGACGCGCCTTTCCCGCCGACTCGATCGATCGCTTCGTGCGCGCCGAGATGGCGCGGCAGCGGATCCCCGGGATGTCGGTGGCTGTCCTTCGCGGCGACAGCGTCCTGCTGGAGCGCGGGTACGGCTTTGCGAACCTCGAGCTCGGTGTTCCCGCGAGTGACAGCACCGTCTATCAATCGGGGTCAATCGGCAAGCAGTTCACCGCCGCGCTCGTTCTCATGCTCGTGGAGCAGGGGCGCCTCCATCTCGCCGATCCGATCACCCGATTTCTGCCGGAAGGGAAGGGCCGCTGGCGGGGAGTGACGGTTCGGCATCTGCTGACGCATACGTCGGGCATTCCCGACTATACCGAAGGCGTCGTCGACCTCCACCGCGAATACACGGAAGACCGGCTGGTTCGGATCGCGGCCACCTTGCCGCTCTCCTTCACGTCGGGCGCCAGGTGGAGCTACAGCAACACCGGCTACCTCCTCCTCGGGGCGTTGATCCACCGGGTCACCGGGACTTTCTACGGCGATCTGCTCCGCGAATGGATCTTCCAGCCGCTCGGCATGCCGTCCGCGCGGGTGATCAGCGAAGCCGACATCGTCCCGAACAGGGCGGCCGGGTATCGCCTCCTGAACGGCGAGATGAAGAACCAGGAATGGGTGTCACCTTCGCTCAACACCACAGCCGATGGTTCGCTCTATCTCTCGCTCAGAGACTATGTCCGGTGGGCCGTGGCGCTCAATCACCGAGAGCTGCCGAGCAAGGCGGTGCTCGAGATGGCCTGGACCCCGGTGCCCCTCAACGGGAGCGGGGTCTATCCATATGGTGCCGGCTGGTTTCTCCTTCCCCAGCGCCGCCATGTCCGCATCAGCCACACCGGAGCGTGGCAGGGATTCCAGTCGAGCATCGAGCGATACCCTGAGCTCGACCTCACCGTGGTCGCACTCTCCAATCTCGGAGAATCCAACCCCGGTCCCATCTCCCAGGCCATCGCGGGCATCATCGAGCCTAGCCTCGCCGCCCCTTACACGCTCACCGCCGATGCCGCTCCCGATGCGTCCGCCGCGCACATCCCGGATGAGCTCCAGGCCATCGCGGCCGGGCGAGGGGACAGCTCGATCACGACGGGGGCGTTCCGTCGCTTCGCGGCGCCGGCGTGGCGGAAGGCGCTGCGAGACGATATCGCGGGGATCACTTCGTGGGAAACCGTCACCTGCGATTCACTGCCGGCTGGACTCCTGATGTATCTGGACAGCCGGATAGTCCGTACGTGCTATGTACGCGGCAAGGAGCGGGATACCGGCGTCATCGTGAGCGTATACTATTCCGGCGACGCGCGCATCGCGGGCATCGAAGCCCTCCACTACTGACCTCCGCTCCTGACATCCGCCGAGGTGCCATGGCTTCCGAGCGAGCTGGTTTCCGCTGGCGCTCCTCTCCGCCGCATTCCCGGCGCTCACCGCCATTTTCGCGAAGGTCGGACTGGACAGGGTCGATTCCGACTACGCGACCCTGCTCCGCACCGTGGTCATCGTCGCGGTGCTCGCCGCCTTCGTCGCGGCAACCGGCAAGTGGCGCAACCCCGCGAGCCTGCCGGGCAGGTCGCTCCTCTTCCTCGGCGAAACGTCCACGCTGCGCGGCTGGGTGGCGATCGGCCTGGTCAGCGCCGGCGTGGTACTCATGGGGCGCTCATGATCCGGAGACACATTCGACTCGGCCTCCTCCTCGTCACGGCGATCGCCTCTCCCGGAGTCGCCCAACAGGTCGCCCCTCCACCCAAGTTCGACGCGTATGTGGCGCAGGTACTCGATGCGTTCACCGTGCCGGGCGTGGCGGTGGCCATCGTGAAGGGCGACAAGGTCGTGCTCGCCCGGGGGTATGGCGTGCGAACGCTCGGCGACCCGACCCCGGTCGATGCGCGCACGCGGTTCGGCATCGCGTCGAATACCAAGGTGTTCACGGCCACCGCGCTGGCGCTTCTCGTCGAGGAGGGGAAGGTCGAGTGGGAGGCCCCGGTGACGCGTTACCTCCCCTGGTTCGCGATGTACGATCCATTCGTCACCCATGAGCTCACCGTCCGCGATCTGCTGGTGCACCGAAGCGGCCTCGGCCTCGGCGCCGGCGATCTCCTCTGGTGGCCGCCGAGCGACTACGATCGGAAGGAAATCACCCGCCGGATCCGCTTCATCAAGCCGGCCACCTCGTTCCGCAGTGCGTACGCCTACGACAACGTCCTCTATCTGGTGGCCGGCGAGCTCATCGAGGCGGTGACTGGCGGAAGCTGGGAAGGTTTCGTCCGCACCCGGATCCTGGCCAGGGTGGGGATGACCAACAGCGACGTGCTCCACTCGGGCGCGGGCGCCGGCGGCAACGTGGCGACGCCCCATGCCGAGGTGAACGATACCGTGCGGCCGGTGAAGCCGTTCATGAGCGACAACACCAACCCTGCCGGCGGTGTCATGTCCGGGGCCGAAGACATGGCCAAATGGGTGATGGTTCAGCTCGACTCCGGTCGCGTCGCCGACGGCTCGCGCCTCTTCGCGCCGGCGAGCACCATGCAGATCTGGCGCGACGTCACCCCGACGCCGATCAATCCCGCACCCCCAGGCCTCGAGCACCTGCGCCCCAACTTCAGTGGGTATGCTCTCGGACTCGGTGTCCGCGACTACCGGGGGCACAAGATGCTCGAGCATACCGGCGGTCTTCCCGGCTACGTCTCCAAGGTCGCGATGATTCCCGATCTCCGGCTCGGGGTGGTCGTGCTGACCAATCAGGAATCGGGCCTCGCATTCAACGCCATCGTCTACCGCGTGCTCGATCACTATCTCGGCGCCAAGCCGGTCGATTACGTCGGAGCCTTCAAGAAGCTCCAGGCGCAGGGCCGGGCGCAGCTCGCCGATCTGGCAAGGCAGGCCGCCGGAAGCCGCGACTCCACGTCGGGCCCCTCGCTGCCTCTCGCCGCCTACGCCGGGACCTATCGCGACGACTGGTATGGCGACGTCACGCTGGCTCTGGAGAACGGTACGCTCGTCCTGCGCTTCAGCCACACGCCGTCGCTCGTCGGTGATCTCCAGCACTGGCAGCACGACTCTTTCCTCGTCAGGTGGCGCGATCGCGAGCTGCGCGCCGACGCGTACATCACTTTCGCCCTCAATCCGGACGGCAGCATCGACCAGGCCAGGATGCTTCCGGAATCGCCGGCCGTGGACTTCAGCTTCGATTTCCAGGATCTGAACCTTCGCCCGGTGAAGCAATGACGGTGATGCGCGGCGTGAGACGCATCGGTGTCCCGGCGCTGGGGGCCGTCAGAACCTATTGGGGCACATCCGCACTGCTCGTCCTGGCTGTGGTGGTCGCGCTCGCGGCGATAGTGCCGGTCACGTCCCTGCTGCACTCGGGAGCGGCGCTGACCCCGCGCCTGACCCTCCCGGGGGCGGGAGGCGCGCTGGCCGCCCCCGGCTGGGCGCCTCCCGCCACGTCTCCAGGCGGCACCCAACAGGCGGCGATCGGCGGGCTCTTCGCCTCGCTCTTCTGCGCGATGGTGGCGGCCGGTGGGGTCGCCGTGCTGACGCTCATCAGCCTTTTCGGCGCGCGCGCCTCCGATCGCGCCACCGAAGTCGTCGTGCGGCGTGCGGTCGGGGCGTCACGCCGCCTGCTCGCCGGCAGCACCTTGCTGGAGGGCCTGGCGCTCGCCTCCGTGGCGCTTCTCCTCGGGAGCGCCGCGGGCATGTTCGTGGCCCGGCTCGCGGCGGAGAGCTGGCCAGGATCCCTGGTGCCCGGCGGCGCCGTGCCCGCGGCGGTAGCCGTCGTCTCGATAGGCATCGTGGTGGTCCTCTGCGCCATGCTGCCGCTCATCTACGCGCGCGAGCGCCGGGTCGCCGATGCTCCGGCCAAGCCGCTCGAGCTCTTCCTTCCGGCCATCCAGCTCGGCCTGAGCCTCGTCGTCCTCACCGGCGGCACACTGCTCGCTCGCCAGGCCACGATCGGCTTCGAACGATCGCGACTTCCGTCCGCCGCCGGCGAGGTGTTCCGCAAGTCGGCCGACACCTCGACGCCCGCCGGCCGGGCGGCGCGATACGCCGCCCTTCTCGACGAGCTGAGCGCCGGAGGAAATTTCGACACGGTGAGCCTGACCTCCACCGGCGGGCTCCTGGGGCTAGGCACTGTCAGCTCGGTGACCACCGATTGCGGCCAGTGCGCCGAAGGTGGTCTCTTCTTCCCCTGGCATGTGGTCCCCGCCACCCACCAGTTCATGAGCGCCGACTCCTTCCATGCGCTCGGGGTCCGCGTCATAGCGGGGCGGGGGATCACCTCGAAGGATCGGTGGGGCACTGAGCCGGTAGCGGTGGTGAGCCGTGGGCTCGCGCTCCGGCATTTCCAGCGGGGTGAGGCAATCGGGCGGAAGATTCTCCTCGGCGACGATAGCTGGACCTGGCACACCGTCGTGGGCATTGTCGACGATCGTCCGGTCCGCGGGCTGGGTGGCACTCTCCAGCCACCGTTCACCGTGTATGCGAGTGTACTCCAGCACCCGGCGGCCGCGGTCGACCTGCTGCTGCGGACCAGAAGCCGAGCCCCGGTGGACGCGACCGCCGTGGCGGCGGTGAACCGGGCACTCGCCGCGGCGGGGCGCCCTCCTGCCCATGTGAGAGAATCGGAATTGGTGGCGGCGGAAGCGCTCCCACTCCGATGGTTCGCCCGGTGGTTCGGTTTCGAGGGGTGGGCCATGCTCGCGCTTGCATGCGGTGGCACCTTTGCCCTGATGCGGCTCTGGGTGCTCTCTCTGCTCACGGAGCTAGGCCTCCGCCGCGCAATGGGAGCGCGCAGGTGGCAGCTCATCGCGTTCGTGCTCCTGCGCGCCGCGGGGGTCGGCCTCGCCGGGGTCGCGGTGGGCATCTGGTTCGGCCCGGCGGTGTGGAGCGCGCTTGGCGCCGTGGTGGCGGGTCTGCCCGGCTGGGACACGGCTACCGTGGCTCGGTTCGCCCTGATTCTCACGGGCACCGCCGTGGCCGGTGCGCTCCTGCCGGCCCTGAAGGCGGCTCGCACCTCACCGGCGTCTCTGCTCTCGTGGATCTGATCCTGGAGCGCACATGACCGAGCCCAGCCGTCGCGCCTTCGTGGGACTCGTGGGCGGTGTCGTAGGTGCTGCCGCGTTGGGCGGTCGGCAAAGTCTTCGCGCCGCGCCGCCGGCCGTCGAGCCTGATCCCTGCGCGCTGCCGCCGGCAGTACGCGCGCTCGCCTCGATGACTGATGGCGTGATGCCGATTTCGGACCCGGAGCGGCTCGGCAGGCTCGAGCACGCCCGCCGGCTGATGGCCGACAACCGCATCGGCGCACTTCTCCTCGAGCCGGGGACCAGCCTTTCGTACTTCACCGGTGTGGGCTGGGGGCTCTCGGAGCGTCCCTTTCTCATGCTGATTCCCGCGCACGGTGAGCCGGTATGCGTCTGCCCCGCCTTCGAGGAGGCGCGCGTCCGCGAGCGGATCCGGCTGCCGGCCGAAGTGCGGGTCTGGCAGGAAGACGAAAGCCCCTACG
>JBOHSC010000258.1:0-11800 GCA_050733115.1 Gemmatimonadales bacterium | reverse complement strand
AGGTCACATAGGGCGTCCCGATGACCTGCAGAAAAGCGCCAGGGAGCCCGTCGCCCGTTTTCTCGTTGCGGACCGTACCCTCCACGTACCCGTCCGACGCGGTCTCTCCGCTCGCTGTAGTGTCAGGATCCTGGATTTCGCAGCGGTGTCCCCCGGAACGCATGTAGACGGGAAAGCCCGCCTGCCGTACCGGCCCGATCATGCCGTCGCTCCCGGCGTCTCCCATCGCAACGTGGGGGCCGAACAGCCGTCGCGCCTCGGTCACCATCGCAAATTCGTTCTCCTCACGCTTCGCGTCCTCGCGCTTCCGGTCGGGCGTCGAGGCCGGGTCGGCCGGAGTTCCCGGACGTCGTTCGGGTGTTATTGCGGCCGGGGCGTCACGTTCCGGAACCCTGGGCAGCTCGGTCGGGCTTATTCCCGGGCCGGGGTCGGCCTTGGTAATCGGTACCGCAGTCGGGGCAGGAGGGGGCGCCGGGCGAGGCGCCGGCTTGGCCTCGGGAGGCCTCGGGGTTGGATCCTTCCGGCGCTGGGACCTGGTCTCCGGCAGGTAGACCATGCTGACCGACCGCTCCGGCTGCACCGGAGTGGCGCGAGCAGGCGCGGCGTCGTGATGCAGCTCGAGGAGAACGACCAGCACCGCCATACCCAGATGCGCCAGGGCGCTTGCCGCCCAGTATCGAGGCGCGGTGGGCCGCGCGATCGTGGGCTGGAGAACCAGCTCGGGGGCCGCACCGCGCCGCGATTTCGGGGAACCTTCCCGGTCCGGACGCGGAAGTCCTAGCGCTAGATGGGGACGCCGCATGACTCCCGGAGAGATGAATGGTGCATCGGTTGGCCGATCGACGCCTGGAGCGGGTCAGCGCACGCCGGTCTCTATCATCAAACTATACGACTTGGATGCCCGAAGTGTTGTTAACGACGGTACCAGTGCGCCGAGTGTCAGGGTATTTTGAGGCGGGCGGCTCCGGGCGGGGGTTCTGGGGCCGCTCGGGGTGTGGCGCAGTCCGGTAGCGCGCCTGCTTTGGGAGCCCATCCCCAGGCACTATATTTCGCACCCTGGCCGCATTTCCCTCGGAGAGTTCGCAACGGGCGCGAAGGCCATCGACGGCTTTCGTGCCCGTTCTGCGTCCAAACGTGCACAGAAACGTGCACAGTCAGGCCTCGCAGACGTGAGGAGGTTCCGAAGCTTTTGACTGAGCATCTGAATGCTGCTGCCCGAGTGCTGGACCTCATCCGTCGTGTTGCGGCTGCGGCCGATAACCGCCGCTCGTTGGACGCCTGGTCGGATGCATTCGATGTCTGGAAGGAGGCCTCAGATGCTGATCGATGCTTTGAAGTCGCCCGGAGACTGTGTCTGCTGCGCGAGCAGTTGCCGATAATCGCGCGTGGCATGCCGGGAGCAGCGAGGATCAGGCCCAGTAATTACGAGCCGGCGATAGATAAGATCCTGTCTTGCCTACACACTTCCCTGCTGTATCTGCACCGTGCTTGGGGGCAAACCAAGGGGATGCTAAGCCCCGATGTCTTTGCCCAAATGGATTGGTGCGTCGATGCACTTCCCGCTGACTCGGTCCCTTGGGATCGTGAAGACGCTCAGGCGCTTCGGAACGAGCTCGGCGATCTCAGAGAAACAGTATTAGCAGGTGATCATCCGGCCGCCGTGAAGAGCATGCTCCTCTCACACCTGGACGCGATGATTCGGGCCGTAGATGATTTCCCAATTACCGGCTCGGCCGCGGTTGGCAATGCGCTGGCTCAGATGTGGGCCAGTGCCTCGAGCGATCCGGCTACTTATGCCTGGAGTCAGCGGACACCCGAAGGCCGCAAATCCGCAGAGCTTCTACGCAAGCTCAAAAAATACGCGATCGTGTTGTTGATCGCTGATAAGTTGTTGGGTGCAGGCCTCAAGGTCGCTGAGAGGCTCGAGCATCGTACAGACCATCCATCCATGAGCATCGAGATTGACGATCACGCCTCGACCACGATAGTCGAGGCGCAGCGGCCCACCCGGCCGCGACAGGTGAGAGGGCAGGGGATCAAGAAGGCGAGGTCTGAGCCACCTCCATCGGAAGCCTCTGAATGAAATCCAAGGAGTCGCTTGGGGAACCTGTCCCCCGCCGCCCGCTGAGGGATTCGACCACATGACGACGGAAGGCCTCAGTAATCTCCTCGCGATCCTCGGGGCACTCTCGGGTGTTGCCGTGGTTGTCTACAACATCGGCGTCCGGCCGCGTGTGTACTACGAGTCCCGTTACTTCGATACGGTCAATGTCTCGCGAGGTGATTTCCGCGCCCGGATCGAGGCGGCGGTCAGGGATTTGGGGTTGGCGACCAACAACTTCGAGGTCTCCTGGTGGAATCGAGGCCATCGCACCGCGACGGAGGTTCGCGTGGAGGTGACGAGCCCGGTGCCGATTCGCTCGTGGGAGATTCTCCCCAGGGAAGATGACGCTGGCGCGGGGTGGAAGTGTGCCCGTAATCCCAGCACAGCGGGCGGCGATCCGTTGTCAATCTTGATCACACAGGAGCAACTCATGCCGGGGGGCCGGTGCCGGCTTTTGATTGGCTTCGATGCGGACCAGGGCCGGGAACTATTGACCCTACATGTGTTCGTGCACGATCGCCGCGCAAGACCAGCGCGAGGGCTTAAGGGTGCGCTCGACTTCTTTGGGGTCCCCATCGTATTCGGGACGGCCTTTCTGGTCGCGTGGCTACTGAATCAGACGGAGCCCATGATAACGTTTGCGAAACGGAATGACACCGCCGCCAGTGGGCTCACCCTTCTCTGTGGTATTATCGTCTTCGGCCTTATGGTTTGGCTGCTCGAGGCGATAAGTCCAGGCGATCCGTGGAAAGAGAAGGAGCGCTTGCGCCGACGCGATCTCGCCCGCGTGGGCCGTCGTCGGTAGTCGGCGACACAGCGCTAAACTAACCCGCCCATCACCTCGAGCGCCTCTCTCCCTGAAGCCGTGCAGTCGCCTGAGCCGCCCTGTACCGGCGCCGTGAATGCCCGCGGTCCCCTTTCTCCGCGGGCCACACCTCGAGAACGATCCAGCCAGCCGGCCTTCCGCAGATCGCGTAGCGCATCAACCTGGTGGTCGAAGGCGTGCTCGGCCGGCGTGGTCCGGCCTTGCGCCTGAAACATCACGGGCTCCTCCGCGGCGGCAATCCGCCGCAGGAGCCCGAGCTCCTGGTCGGTGAGCGCGCAGCCCGGCGGGTCATACCAGAACTCCAGGAATTGCCGATGGACCTCGCGGACGCGGCCGTCCGGGAACTGGAGCCAGGCGTAGTGCGGCAGGCAATCGGGCCGGAGCGCGGAGGGGTGCACGTCGAGCACCGGGGTCCACTCGCGGGGGATGCCCGGGTCCATCTTCCGGCCGCGGGCTTTCCCGATGACCCGGACGTGTCGGATCGGCTTCTCTGGCGGCTCGGAGCAGCCTGGCAAGGGAGACATGGGGACAGCATAACCAAGGCGAGCTTTCCCGTGTCAAGCTTGGGGAGTGCTACCGCCCAAGGGGGGTGGGGGTGTCGCAAATCAGCAACTATTGGCGCGGATCCGCATCTAGTCTGGTCCCGGCCAGAGCGATAGCGTGGCAAGAGGCCCGTACCACCCTCTCGCCTGACTGGAGATTCCCATGCCAACGCAGAAGGTACACCTCCGCGGGAGCCAATACGTCAACGCCGTCAGCGGACTGCGGCAAGCCGGTCGCCTCTGGCATCGCCTGGATGCCGCGCTCGTCGCCACGCGAAATCGGGAGGCGCCACTAGCGGATGAAGTCCGGGAAGTACTCCGGCTGCTGGACCTGGCGCTTTACCGCGCCCACACGGCCCTGATAGGGACGCTGCCCAAGAGCGAGTAGGGGTGAGCGAGGATGATGGGGGGTTGACGCTCAGTTGATAGCGGGATCCCATGATTGTGCATGCACGAGAAGAAAGATCCCTACGCGGGTCTCTCCCTCCCTGACCGGCTCGAGCTCCTGGCCTTCGAGGCGGAGCTCGCCGGCTTCCCGCGGTCCCTCATTCAGGGGCTGTGGCAGGCGATTGCCCAGGTGCTTCCTCAAAGGGAACCCTACGCCCCGCTCGTGGCTGGGAGTGAGTTCCCTTCCAGTCCACCCCGGGCGTGATACCTTCCACGGGCGGCCTCGACAGGGTCGCTCCCCCTGCCGTCAAACCGAACGCGGAGGACTCCGACGAGCATTTCCATCGGGCCCGTATCGACTGACTGGAGCCATGTTGCTCCCGGGCAGGTGGTGCGCTGCGATTGCCTGGTTCGCGGACCTTGGCGGGTGTTCACGCGGAAGAAGTCTCCCCAAACTGGGCGCACGGGTGATCGTCGCTGCACCTGGCGAGTCATCGAGGCCGGGCTCGACTATGGCGTGCTGATCCGCATCATCAGGCACGACACCCGGGAGGCCGCGCGCGGTTTGGTCATCGTCTGCCGCTGCGGGACCGTATATGAGCTCGAGCCGGTTAGGAACTCCTCAGGTCGGTCAGCACACTGCCGGGCGGATAGCTTCGGCCCCGCCACGGGACCTGGCTGAAATCCGTGTAGAGTCCCGCATAGCCGATCACGTGAAAGTAGAGCTGGTAGAGGAGTGTTACGACGGCATTCGTGCCTCTCGAGAGCTCCTCGGACTTGGCTTGGGCCTCGCGATCACCGTGCGCCATGATGGGTCGCCACCGGTTCCAAGCTTCGACCAGGCGGGCCTCGATCGCGCCGGCGCTTTGGAGCTCGATCAGAACATCAGTGTGATCCGAGCGGATCATTTTGTTGAAGACCCCGCGAACTCGCCGGCGAAGCCGCTCCGAGGCGCCCGCCACCCTTAGGAAGGTATCCACCCTGTCTCCCCAGCCACCTGCCTCCGGCGCACCCGCATAGCTGAGTCCCGGACGGAGCTCCTGCAGATATCGGCAGAGGCTCTCTACGGTGATCGCGCTGATTAGCGCCTCCGTCTCAACCGTTCCAATGCTGGAGCGTAGCACCTCTCCCCATTCCGCCGAGATGCGGTGGATCTCGGACGTCGTGTCCTTACTGACGAACGCGAGGTAGGACTCGAACAGTCGCCAAGTGGGAATCTCCGAGTACGCCACGTTGCCCGGGATCGGCCGCTGGATGCGCGGGGCGAACCGAGGTGATGGGCGGCCGCGGATATAGGTCTTGCGCTCGGTGCCGGCACTCTCATCCGTGACTGCCCAGGAGACAGGGAATGCAGCGATAAATTGTAGGGCCTCGCGGACCCGCTCGGCGAAGTACGGATGCAGCGGATCTGACGGGTGCCAAGCACTCACGCGGAACTGCTCCTCCTCGTCCTGGTGAAAAAGAAACCTGACGCCTTGGAGCTGAGCGACCGCGGTATCCCAGCTCCCGCTTTCGCTCCATTCCGTATCGCGTTCGGTGCGGATGTGCGTCCGGCGGTTCGCCGGGAGTCGGAGATCGTGGAAGACGAAGCCGGTAAACGAGCCGCCTTCAACCGGCTCATCCAGCTCTTCCCGACCCTGGAGAAGGGGTAGTCTTGCACCCAGAATGCTCCCGCGGCCTGGCTGGCTCCAGCCAGGATTGACCAGCACTCGGTCGCACCGCCAGTCGCGGCCCTGGTAGTCTGTGCCGCTGAGGTGCCAGTAGGCTTTGTCGGGGATACTCCCGCCGACCGGGGAGTCCGGTGTGTGCCAGCGGGGTTCCGCATCGGGAACGTACATGCGGAAGTGCAGCTGCAAGTCCGAATCCTGATGGATGCGACCTGGGCCAACGTAGCGGGCCTCGGGTGCATCCCGGGGGCCTAGGACGAGCTGCATGTGTAGAAACTCAAGCTCGAGGCGCCCCTGGCGGAGTGCGGAAACCTCTTCGGGCGTAAGCACGGTCAGCGCGGCCAGGCGTTCAAGCGATACGGCTCCACCATCGCCGTGCGATACGGGTGGTCCTTTTCCCAGAACCCTTGGTCCACGACCCGGGCTAGGGGGATTACGGCGACGCTTACTGCTCCGAAGCCCACCAGGGCACCGGCGGCGCTCATGGCTGTCGCCCCCGTCACCCACGAGTCCTCGAGGAGGAGCACGCGGGCGCCCTGAACGGGATCGGGCCCCGGGGCAAACGCATCCGGAGCGTAAGACCAGCGGTCCACTGTGGCGCCGTCGCGAAAGTTCAGTGTGTGTCGGAGACTGTTGCGAATCGTGTCCACTAGGGCCAGCGTCTTCCGGAAGGGCTGCTGCTCGAAGGTAAAGCCCCGCTTCGAGGGGACAATCGTCGACATCGTTGCCGGTCCACCGAGCAGTCCAGCGATCGCCTGGGCATTCACCGACAGGTATTCGTAGGCGAGCGAGACCAGTACGGGCCCGTGCTCCACGTGACCCCGCTTGTACGTCGACAGCATCGTATACCAGGGACTCGGGTTCAGCGCGCTGGTCATCGGGACGACTCTACCCCAGAGCGCCTGATGCACGTGGTTTCGGACAAACAACTGATTGCACGCGAAGCACCGCGCATAGCCGGTCACCGGACCCAAGCAGAGCTCGCAGGCAAAGTGCTGGCCCAGCGTCGGCACGCATCCGAAGATGGGCCGATTGGCTTGGATGTAGTCACGTGTGGTAGCCACCGCTGGGTCGGTTATGCCGCAGCGATGGGCGACGGTTCGAGGCGACCTTCCAGTCGTTCGATGATCTCGTCGGGGGAAGAGATGACGATCGCGTTGGTGCCGTAGGCCCCCTCTGTGGCGTATCGGGCAGCCCATTCGTGTTGCTCCACCAGGGACTGCAGGAGGAACACCGTGCGACCGTGCTGTAGTGCGACTCGGGCCTGGAGCCGGGCGCCGGAAGTTTCCCCCGCCTCAACCACCACCGTGGCAAGCGAGAGCCCCGACATCACGACGTTCCGCATTGGGAACGTCCAGGTTGCCGGCGGCTGTGGCGGAAAGAACTGCGAGATCAGCGCCCCGCCAGCCTGAATGATGCGGTCTGCGAGTGCGGCGTTCTGCCCGGGAAAGCGGCGGTTGAGGCCAGTGCCCATGACCGCACTGGTCTGCCCTCCGGTCTCTAGGGCGGTGGTGTGCGCTGCGGTGTCGATGCCTGCCGCCAAGCCCGACAGGATGGTAAAGCGCGCTTGGACGAGTGCCCTGGTAAGGCGCTGGGCGCGGCGAACGCCGTCCGGGGTCGCTTTGCGCGTCCCAACGACAGCGACCGCTCGCTGGGATTCGGCGCCTTCCCAGCGTCCCGCGATGAACAGCAGTGGCGGTCGGTTGAAGATCGCCAACAGCGCGGCCGGATACTCCGGATCCAGCACCGTGTGGATGGCGTAGTCCTGCTTGCGCCAATTGGCGACGTCGCGGGTCGCGCTGGAGAGTTGCTCCGGTGTCACGGCGCCCACCAGGTCGTGCGTCACGTCGGCCGGCGCGAAGAGCCGATCCTCTTCCTGCAGCTGGACGAGCTTGACAGCAGATCCGACATATTCAATGACCGCCGCGAGGCGGGTTACCGGTAGGACCTTGGCACGAATCAGGGCGGTCGTGGCGACGACCTCATGATCCCGGTCGCCGGCGAGAAGATCGCTGGCGCTCACGGTCTTCGTGCTCATCGCGAGCTCGCTCGCTTCCCGGCCTCGAATAGCTGCCCCGTAGCCACCTTCAAGGCGCCGGCCAAGCGCTCCAGGGTATCCAGGCCCACGCGCCGGGCCTTGCCCGTCTCGAGCTCGGATATGGTCGCTTGCCGTACGCCTGCATGCTCAGCGAGCTCCAGCTGCGACCAGCCGCGAGCCTCCCGGAGGGCTTTGATGCGAAGTCGGGCGGAGGACATGGCGAGGATTATACGGCAGCCGGATATTGACGGCAATCCGTTTGCCGTATAAGATTCCTTCCACGACCACAATCCGACACCGGGCGATTGAGCCCATGGTTCCGCGTAACCTACACAGGGAGAGGATGCATGTTCGGGCAATACTATGAACAGCGGGATCGGGAAGTAGCGGGTCGGGACGGAGGCAGGCCCGTGCCCATCGGCGTTTATGGATGCCAAGTCCTCGCCGAAGTCCTGAACCGATCGCTCGCGGTGGAGTCAGCCTTTCGCCGGCACTACGATGCCGACGAGAGCGGCCGGCGCGAAACGGCGGACGATCTGGTGCGGGTGGTGAGCGTGTTCCTCGAGGAACTTGAAGAGGCCCGCACCCGCGGCCTCCGTGCCCGGATCTTCTGCCGAGACCCGATCGGTACGGTCGACGCCTGCTCTATCCTGGACCAGGACGATCTCAAGGATTTGGGCGGCGAGCTCGTGAGCGCGGTCCGCGCGAGCGGTGAGATGTGACGAGGGTGTGGTTTCCCGAGGCTATCGCATTTACCACCGGAAAGGGAGAGCCCATGTTCGGACACGGCTACGCGTCGCGCGATCTGCAGCTGGCGGGGAGGCTCGCCTCCGGCATCAACCTGTCGCTGGGGCAGTATTCACGGTACCTCCTGGCCGACCTCCTGAATCGCGCAGTGGCGGTTGAGTCCGCCTATCGACGGCACTATGAGGCGACGGACTTGGATCGCCAGGAAACACTGGAGGACGTTTATCGGGTGGTCGGAATGTTCCTGCAGGACGTCGAGGAGGCCCGCACCCGCGGGCTTCGAGCGCGGATTTTCGATCGGGATCATATCGGGGCGCTCAGCTCCGAGAGTGTGAATGGCGACGACAGTCTCGAGGATCTTGGGGGAGAGCTCGTGAGCGCCGAGCGCGCATTCCACGGGAAGTGAGATCAGTGGTGCGATGAGGCCGGCGGCAAGCGGGAGAAGGAAGATCGCACGTGTGCCGCGGGGGTCCCAGGTTTACGGTCGCTTCCCCCATTCGGTCTCGCCGAATGACGTGGAGTACTCGGCACCAAAGGCGAAGGCGACTAGACTTCGACTATGAAACGCTCGAACAGGGCGGCGGCCGCCGCCTTCACCGTCACGATCGCTGTGCAAGCGGTCGCTCCTCAGCCCACCGCCTCCGCCGCGCGCCGAGCTGTCGGAATCGCGTCGGCAACACGTGCCGCCGCCGGATCTGCTGGGCTGTGCAGATGAGGTCGCCAGCATGATGAGCGTGGCTGGTTCCTCCGATGTGGTCATCACGCCCGGCACCGGTGAGCTCCGCTGGGCTGGGTTCGCCCCGACCCTCACGGTCAGCAACGCATAGTTCGTAGGCCCGATGGCGAATAGGCCACCCGACGGATCACCGTCGGGTGGCCTTCTGCCTTGAGGAACTGTCTCGACGCCGCTTTCCGCGCGCCGGCAGTGGATCGTTCTGGTTCTCCACGTGTTCCTCCCATGGAGCCACGGCACAGATCTCGAGGACCGCCAGGGCATTCAACTGCGCCGTCTTGCGTATCCAGGGCGCCAGAAGCAGGCCAAACGCGGTCGCGAGCGCCTCGGTGATCTCATCATCGCCGGCGCGGGGACCGCCGTCCCTATGGCCTTCAATGAAAAGCCGACGCCGCCATTGTACCGGGTCAAGAAGGCTCACTAAGCAGTCGCGCAGGCGCCGGTATTCCTCCTGAGCGCGGCGAGCGCCTTTCGGATCTTGGGCGGCAGCGGGTGAGAGCGGGGAGGGGTAATCTCCCCACAGCCGGGGGATGACGTTCGCGAAGAAGCTGCTGCGTACCAGCTGCTGTAGATCCGGGGTATCGAGCTCATCCTGGTTTGCAACTGCCCTGGAGCCGTCTCGCATGGGCTGCGGAGCTCGAGACTCAGCGGAGTATGGCAGGTTTAGCAGTTCCCCGCTCAACCACAGGCTCGGAACCTTGAGTGCCCCTGCGATTCTCTCCAGGCGCTCGCGCCGGCACTTGCGAGTCTTTCCTCGGGTGAGGTGATCGATCGTCTGCTGGCGCTCCTCGATTCCCCCTTTCGATAGCCGCTTGGCCAGAGCGTAGACCGTTAGGCGGCGATGGCGCAGGGCAGCTCGAAGGCGAGCGGGTCGGATCGGCACCATGTGCGACCCGGCATCTTCCCATCCCCGTCGCGACTTTCTCCTCCTCGCCAATTCAGTCCTCCGTTTGTTGACCCTACAAATCTTGACCATCGGCCATCCGGAGCCTTGTGACTGACATACACGCGCGCTTGTATACCTGCAAACGTAGGTCGCGCGGCGGTGTGTGCAAGTGGAGTTACGGATTCCTACCGGAGGGGACGATGGCGCAAGCGGCGAAGAGAAATGGCTGGCTGACTTCAACGGAGGCCTGCCTCGAGGCCAGTCGGCGCGGCCACCCCCTCAACCGAGAAAGGCTGATCAGAATCGGCCAGGAAGGGCGCGTCTGCCTCACTGTTAATGATCGCGGACGATATCTCGTAGACCCCGCGAGCCTCGGGCGCTTCCTCGACCAAGAAGCCGGTGAAGTAGCCCACGCCGGCCGATGATCGGTCCTGCCGCGCCCCCGATGACCTTCACCCTCGCCGGCCGGGCGCTCCGGCCCTTCGATCTCGGCACCCTCACGTTGGGGCAGGTGCAGTCGCTCCTGCGCTTGATGCGGCGGTCCGGGCTCCACCAGGTGCAGCTTCCCGACGGCTCCGTCGACAGCGCCGCCCTCGCGATTCTGGACCACATGGTCCGCGCGGGGGTGGCGGACGACGTTTTTGCCTGCTTCTTCCTCCCCGCCGAAGCGCCCTGCTGGAGCCTCGAGACAGAGTCTGACGTCAGACACGTGCTTCGCGACCTCTCCCTCCCGGATCAGGCGGTCGTCTTCGGGCAGCTGGCGGTCCTGAGTCACGGCCTTGCCACGGGCGACTGGCCCAAGCTGCGCGCGCTCGCCGGCGGCCCGACATGACCGCGCCGATCGCGCCGATTCAGATCACCTTCACGGGGGACACGGCCGCGGTCGCAGCCGCGGTGCGTCAGCTCACCTCCCAGATCACCACGCTCGGCCGCAGCACCCGGGACCAGGCCGCGGGCAACGCGACCCTGTCCCGGTCCACGACGGACATGGCCGGCCGGCTGGCCGCGGCCGAGCGGGCAACCGACATCTGGGGCCGTGGCCTGCTCCGCTTGCGGGACAACGAGATTGCGGCCGCCCAGGCCGCGGCCACCGCCGGGAAGCAGGTCAGCGACCTTACCGCGCGCATGGCGCAGGGCGCGTCGGGGTCCGAGTCGTTCGCCCGCGGCCTGCGAACCCTCGCCGCGCAGCGGGGCTCGCCGATCGGACCGCCGCTCGCGCCCGGCGCCGGCTCGGCCGTCGACAGCTTCGTGGGCAAGCTCGGCAGCCTGGCCAAGGCCTATATCGGGATCAAGGCCGTCAGCTTCCTGCACGAGGCGATCGAGCAGGGTGCGGCCCTGCATGATCTGGCCCAGCAGACCGGTGCCACCGTTGAGACGCTCAGCATCCTGAAGCTGGGCGCCGAGCGAGCCGAGGTCTCGCTGGACGATGTCGCCGTCGGCACCAAGAAGCTCGCCGTCACGCTCGGACAGCTCCGCGATGGGGACAAGGCCGCGACCGAGCTCTTTGGGAAGCTGGGCCTCAGCGCCCGGGACTTTATCGGGCTCTCGGTCGATCAGGCCCTTCTCAAGGTCTTCGGGGCCGTCAGTCAGCTCACTGACGGGTTCGAGAAGCAGGAGGTGGCACAGGGGTTGTTCGGCCGGTCGGGCGCGGCGCTGATTCCGCTAATGAACGACCTGGCCGGCAACGGCTTCGCCAGACTCAGCGCCGAGGCCGAGCGACTGGGGCTGGTGATCTCGACGCAGGACGCCGCGGCCGCCGACGAATTCTCCGATAGCCTGAAGGGCCTCGAGGCCGTCACCTTCTCCCTCGCGCGCGGGCTGACCAGCGACTTGCTGCCGTCCCTGGTCAACCTGATCCACGTCCTCGAGT
>JBOHSC010000257.1:0-3752 GCA_050733115.1 Gemmatimonadales bacterium | reverse complement strand
AATCAGTACCAAGGGTTGTCGGGTCATCGCGCAAATCTCCCTTCCCGGTCGCTTCCTCGTTTACATGCCGTACGCCTCGAAGGTCGGGGTAAGCCGCAAGATCGAGAGCAGGGAACAGCGCGCCAAGCTGCGCGAAATGGTCACCAAGCTCCTGCCCAAGGATGCGGGCGGCGTCATCGTGCGGACGGTGGCGGAGGGTGTGACGGAGGAGCACTTCCGGCGTGAGATCGACTCGCTGCTGGCGCTCTGGAAGAAGATCAACCGCAAGAAGACCTTTGTCCGGCGGGCGCCGGCGCTGCTCCAGCGGGAGACCAGTCTCACGCGCGGAATCATCCGCGATCTGTTCAGCGCCAAGGTCGACGCCCTGCACGTCGACTCGAAGGAGCTCTACAACGAGATCGAGCAGTATCTCAACCAGATCGACCCCGAGCTGATGAGCCGGGTCCATCTCTACACCGAGGCAACCCCGCTCTTCGACAAGTTCGACATCGAATCGGAAATTCGCGACCTCTTCAAGGCCAGGGTGGAGCTGCCCACCGGCGGCTCGCTGATCATCCAGCCGACCGAGGCGCTAATCAGTATCGACGTCAATACCGGGCGCTACACTGGCAAGAAGGACCCCGAAAAGACCATCCTCCGCACCAATCTCGAAGCCGCCAGGGAAATCGCGCGACAGATCCGGTTGCGTGACATCGGTGGCATCATCGTGTGCGACTTCATCGACATGGAGACCAGGTCGAACCGCGACAAGGTCCTCCAGGAGCTTCGCACGCACCTCGGCAGAGACCGTGCCCGCACGAAGGCGCTCGCCGTGTCGGAGCTGGGCCTCGTGGAGATGACCCGGCAGCGGGTACGGCCGTCGCTCTGGCATTCGATGACCACCGACTGCCCCACCTGCGGTGGAACCGGGCGGGTTTTCACGCCCGAGGTCGTAGCCCGGCGCCTGGAGCGGGCGCTGAAGCGCGCCGCCCACGAGAATCGCGAGCGCCAGCTTGCGGTGCGGCTGCACCCGGAGGTCGCGCTCTATCTGTTGGAGGATGAGCCGAAGCTGCTCCAGACGCTGTCCAAGCTCACCGGACTCGATCTGGAGCTCCGCGATGACCCGATGATGCGGCTCGACGAGTTCCGCCTCATGAGCCGCCCCGCCGGCCGGGACGTGACCGACTTGTACGCGGTAGCGTGAGCGGCCCCCGGCCCCTTGTCTCAACCGCTATTCTCGCATACCTTTAGCGGCTGGTTTCGCTATTAACTCCGGCCCCGGACCCACACATGTACGCCATCTTCCGCGCCCTCGGCAAGCAGTTCCGCGCCGAAAAGGGCAAGACCCTCCGCCTGCCTCGCATGGACGCCGAAGCCGGTGCCAAGATCACCTTCGATGAGGTGCTTCTTTCATCCGACGGCGAAACGATCCGCGCGGGCGCTCCGCTCGTTTCCGGAGCCAAGGTCGTGGCCGAGGTGGTCGGCGAGGGCAAGGAGCCCAAGATCTACGTGTTCAAGTTCAAGCGCCGGAAGAACTACCGCCGGAAAACCGGACATCGGCAGAAGTACACCGAGGTCCGCATTACCGACGTCACGCTCGGCTGAGGCAACCATGGCACACAAGAAGGGCGTAGGCTCCAGCCGGAACGGCCGGACCAGCAACCCCCAGTACCTTGGCGTCAAGCGGTTTGGCGGCGAGAAGGTCGTGGCGGGCAACATTATCGTTCGCCAGCGTGGCACCAGGTTTCACGCCGGCAAGAACGTCCGCCGCGGCAACGATGACACTCTCTTCGCGGTCGTCGATGGCGAGGTGCGCTTCGAGTTCAAGGACAAGGGGCGCCAGAAGGTGTCGGTATACCCTCCCATCGAGACTGTCGCTTCCTAGGCAGACTCAGTCTGACGGCAACCGGAATTTCAGGGGGGCTCGGGATCTTTCAACCGCGCCCCCTTATCTTTTCGATTTGAAACGGGTAGATGCGTACCGACGTCGTGTCGGGCCACGCCGATTGGGGGCACCATGTCCAGGTCCACGCTGTTCGACCGACTCAACCAGGAGCTCGAGGCGTTCGGCAAGAAGGCCCAGGCCGCGCTCGACGAAGGCAAGCTCCAGATCGAGTTGCTCCGCTTCAAGCGGCAGCGGGATAGCGCCGCGCGCGACCTCGGTCTGATGGTCTATCGGAGGGAGCGGGGCGCAGAGCTCGAACCCCGACGACTCGATGCGCTCATGCTGAAGCTCGACGATCTCGAGCTCGAGATAGCCCGGCTGGAACGACAGATTGTCGAAGCCCGGAAGCAGAAGACGACTGTCGCACCCCCGGCACCAGCGCCTTCCCCGGACGGCCCGGAAGGATCGGCGCCGGCCTGACCTCGAGTCAGGTGCTCGAGGATTCCTCCACCTTGGCCGCGAGCGCGACTCGCATCCGGTCGGGGTAGTTGCCGCACAGGCCGTCGACTCCCATTCGAGCCAGCCGCTCGAGGTCGCCGATCTCGTTGACCGTCCAGGCGATGATCGCTCCGCCGGCCTCATGAACACGATTCACCAGCTCCAGGTCGATATGCTGCCATTCCTGCCACAGCGTTGTTGCCCCGACGGCGCGCATCGCTGACACCGGATCGTCGAGATAGGCGGAAAGGAGTATGCCGCAGCGGATGTCCGGCCGAGCCTCTCCCAGTCGGCGGACGATCCGGTGGTCGAAGCTGTGTACGGCGTATCGAGCGGGGCAGGGACCGGCGTCGAGCACCTGGAAGAGCGACTTCTCGTGAGCCGGCGGCAGCGTCTTCACTTCAATCCAGACGTCCCGGTCGTGGAGCAGGTTCAGCACCTCGGAGAGCATCGGCAGGGTTTCGCCATTCCTGATTCGCGTTCGGCTTGCCTCGGCCAGCGACATCAATGCTATCGGTCCGGCCCCCGGGACCTCAGGGTCGTGATGCACCACGATGGCCCCGTCCCGCGTGGCGTGCGCATCGAGCTCGATCCCGTCGGCATCGAGCATGACGGCACGACGGAACGCTGCACGACTGTTCTCGTACTCGTATCCTGAGGCGCCCCGGTGGGCGATCACACTCGGTCGTCGCATGGGCCGGAAGATACTTCGCTTAACGAACCCGTCCAACCGACGTCACTCACTTTCGGATGAGCGCTTCGACGCCCCAACCTCCAGCCGATCATGCCCTTGTCGCAGCCTACCGGAGCGGGGACGAGCGGGCGGCCACGGAGCTCGTCCGCCGCCACGCCCAGGCGGTGGGCCGCTTCCTGTACAGTTCCGGCGCTTCGCCGGCGGACGTGGACGACCTGGTCCAGGAAACGTTGTTTCGCGCATTCCGGGCACTGGAAAGCTGGAGGCAGGAGGCCTCGTTCCGTAGCTGGCTCTTCACCATCTCGGGCAATCTTCTCAAGGACGAGTTTCGGAGACGAAAAGGCCGACAGATGCTCCCCATCGACGATCGCGACCTGGCCGACCAGAACGATCCTGCCGGCGACCTTGCCGCCAGCGAAGCCGAAGACCGGCTGCGCGAGGGCATTTCCCGGCTGCCGCGCCTCCAGCGCGAAGTCTTCCTCCTTCGAGCCCAGGAGGGGACCGACTACGAGCAGATTGCGCGAGCGCTCCACACCACAGCGGGCGCCGCGCGGGTGCACTATCACCACGCGGTGAAGCGACTGAAGGAGTTGGTACGATGAGTCACTGCGAACGGCTTTCAGACCGCATGCCCGAGGTCGCCCTCGGCCGGTCCCCCTGGAGTGCCGAAGAGCAACACCACCTCGACACCTGTGT